>CAYNVI010000116.1:0-9773 GCA_964400585.1 uncultured Pirellulaceae bacterium
CGTCTGGCAAGCGGGGCAAGGCTGCTGATAGCTGGGGCCCCACAGGGTCGGCGCCATGGAAGGGCCGAGCACCCGGATGGGAAAGAACAGACCCTCGACGGCAGCCAATCGTCCGCCGGCGAGGGCCGCTGCGGTCCCGAGGAGGAGGCAGGCAAGGCGACGTCGGGGCGGGCGCATCGCGGGCGGTCTTCCTGATTTCGCGCGGCGGGGACGGACGGGGATGCAAAGCTGCGGGCAGGGAGCGAGTCGCTTCCCACCGCGCTTGGCTCGGCGGCGGGGCGAGAGCCCTCCCCATGCCGCGGGGGCTCCGGCAGGATTCTCGTCTGCCGTCAAAAACGCTCTTCCGTTATACTCTAGCGTGTTCTTTCGTGATGCTTCCCCCCCCTCTCGGCACTTTCCTTCGCCCATGTCCGACTATTCTGCGTCCACCGTGGGCGAGTCGAACCGCGATCGCGATTCGACAGCTCCTGTCGCTCCTGCTGACGATTCGATCCGCCCCCACTCAGCCGCCAAGCTTTCGGCCGATGGGCGGAGCCGGATGGGACGCTTGATGGGGGTGAGGATCGCGGCGACGGGTTCCTATGTTCCCGAGCAGATCGTCACCAACGAGGACCTCGCGGCGTTGGGTTGCGATAGCGACTGGATCGTGCGGCGGACCGGGATCCGGCAACGGCGTCACGCCAGCGAGATGCAGGCGACCAGTGATTTAGCCTACGCTTCGGCAGTCCGTTGCATGCAGCAGGCCGAAGTCACCGCCGATCAACTCGATTTGATCCTGGTGGCGACGATCACGCCCGACCATCCGACGCCGTCGACCGCCTGTCACTTGCAGCGCCGACTCGGCGCCGTCGCACCGGCGATGGATATCGGCGCCGCCTGTGCCGGATTCATGTACGCGGCGGTCACCGCCGCCCAGTTCATTGCCAGCGGGAATGCCCGGCGGGTGTTGGTGGTCGGCGCCGATTTGATGAGCCGCACGATCGATCCCGCTGACCAAAAAACCTATCCGCTGTTTGGGGATGCGGCCGGGGCGGCATTGCTGGTTCCCGATGACGGCGAGGACACCGAGGGACCGACCGCCGGGATGCTGTCCTTCACGCTGGGAAGCGAAGGGTGCGGCGGCGAGATGCTTTGCATTAACGCGGGAGGTTCTCGGCGTCCCCTTTCCCCAGACGCCTGGGATGCCGGAGGCCAGTATTTGCGGATGGACGGGAGGGCCGTTTTCAAGTGGGCGGTGCGGGTGGTCGCCGAGAGCGCGGGGAACGTCCTTCGCGAAGCCGGGGTCAAGGCCCAGGATGTCCGCTTGCTGATCCTGCATCAGGCCAACCAGCGGATCATCGACTCGGCCGTCGCCGACCTCGGGATCGATCCCGCGCGGGTCTTTGTCAACCTGGAAAAGTACGGCAACACGAGTGCGGCCAGCATTCCGTTGGCCCTGGACGAAGCCGTGCGTGCCGGCGAGTTGACGCGGGGCGATTACGTGTTGCTGTGCGGGTTCGGAGCGGGGCTGGCGTGGGGCACGGCCTTGATCCGGTGGTAGGCGTCCCCTTCGCGACAGAGGCCCCCGGCACAGCGCCGTTTAGCGAGCGCTCGCTTCTTTGACGTGGCGAACCAGTTCGATCACGTTCTCGACCGGCGTTTGTTGGAAGACCCCGTGCCCGAGGTTGAAGATATGGCCGGGGCGCCCTGCGGCCTGTGCGAGCACCCGGTCGGCCCGCTCCCGGATCGTGGCGGGGTCCGCCAGCAGTACGGCGGGATCAAGATTCCCTTGGACCGGCCGTTCATGGCCGATCCGTTCCCAAGCGGTGGCTAGAGGGATCCGCCAATCGACGCCGACGACCGTGCGGTTGTCGCCGCGGAGCAGCGGCAGCAATTCCGGGTTGCCGGTGGCGAAGTTGATCACCGGGACGCCCGGCGTGATCCCGGCGATGATTTGCTTCATCGAAGGGAGGGCAAAGTCGCGGTAATCGTCGGGGCTGAGGCAGCCCGCCCAGCTGTCGAATAGTTGCACGCACTGCGCTCCGGCGGCGATCTGGGCATTCAGGTAGGCGATCACGGCCCGGCTGAGGCGGCCCACGATCTCGTGCCAGACGCCTGGGGCGGCATGCATCAAGCGTTTCGTGTGGACGTACTGGCGGCTGCCGCCCCCTTCGATCGCGTAGCTGGCCAACGTGAACGGGGCGCCGGAGAATCCGATCAGGGGCATCGAATCGTCCAGATCGGCACGCGTTTGGCGAACGGTTTCGTAGACGAAGTCGAGCGCTGCGGGGTCTTCCAGTTCGCGGAACCGCGCCAGGTCGTCGCCCGTCCGCAGGGGGTTGTGGATCACCGGCCCGTCCCCTTTGACAAACTCCAGCTCGAAGCCCATCGGTTCCAGGATCGGCAGCAGGTCGGAAAAAATGATCGCTGCGTCGACGCCCAGCCGGTCGACAGCCGTGCACATCACTTCGCTGCAGAGTTGCGGGTTCTTGCAGAGTTCCAAGAACGACTGGCGGGCCCGGACTTCGCGGTATTCGGCCATGTAGCGGCCGGCTTGCCGCATCAACCAAATCGGGGTCCGCTCGGTCGCTTCACCGCGACAGGCCCGCATGAAGAGGCTTTGTTGGGAGGGGTGCGTGAAGGTGTCCAAAGGAGGCTCGGCAGCAAGGAAAGAGGGGCGGCGTGGGGGAAGCAGGGCGGGGGCTCGGGCGGCCGCCGCCGTCACCAGCTGCCCCATTTTGGGGTGCTCCGGTTCCAGGTCGGCCGTCAGGTCGCATTCGTGCAAGGTTTCGGTGGTGGTCGGTCCGATCGAAGCGATCACCATCTGGCGAAGCTGCTCTCGCAGCGGGTCGGTCAACTGCATCTGCTCGGCCATCCGCAGCAGATTGATCACCTGATGGCCACTGGTCAGCAGCAGGACATCGCGTTGCCCGTCGCAAATCGCGCGGATGTTCTGCTGCAGCGGTTCGGTCTCTACCGGGAAGTCCCAAGCATAGACTTTGACCGGGACGACCGAAGCCCCGCGGGCTTCCAGGCCGGCGATCAAGCTGGTGTTACTGATCCCGTACTCCTGCAAGCCTACCACCTGATTGAGCACGGGGGCTTCGCGATCGATCAGTTGCAGCAATTCTCGCCAGGTGTTCGGTTCGGGGACGCGGTGCGTGGGGGTCAAGCCGAATTCGCGGAGGACGGCGGTCGGTTTCGGGCCGCGGCAGACGGTCACGCCGTCGGAAAGCGCATCGAGGAACCGCTGGGTGTCGACGTGGCGTTCGATCGCTTTGATCAAATGGCGGAGGCCGACGCCGGTCATCAGGATGACGTAACCGATTTCACCAGTGATCACGCGGTAGGCGAAATCGATCGCCGGTCGGTTCGTTTCCAGCGGGACTTCCCGCATCGAGGGGCTGACATAGGCGATCCCCTGGCGTTTTTCGATCAGCCGGGCCATGTCGCCCGCGCGGCGGCTTTCGAGTGCCGCCACGCGCAATCCGCCGAAATCTGCTGTTGGGCCTGTCATCAGGCGATGTGTCCTTACGTTGCCGATCCGAAAAAGGGGCTCCCGCGCGCTGCCCGACCGCCGGCGAAGTGGCTGCGAATCGACCGGGCAACGTCCGCCGCGGCGTCGGTCGAAACAGACGCCCTGCTGACCAACGGGCCGTCCATTGTAGCTGGCTGGCCCTCCACGCGGATCGGGGCTTGGAAGGCTTTCGTTTGACTTTTACTCTCTGGGAATCCCACGCCGCTTGAAAGCGGGCCGGGGACCCACCGCCGCGTCTCCCCCTCCTTGGATCTTGTCTCCCCCATGGCCCGCCGTCAGCTCAAAAAGATCGACCCCCGCGTGAACCTCTCCCGTTGGCTGCGGGATGCTGAGCAGCTGCCCGAGCAGCTCACCAGCGAAACCCTGTTCGGCAACGCTCGTCCGCTGGAAGTGGAAGTCGGTTCCGGCAAAGGGTTATTCCTCGAGCGGATCACGGGGGCGCGGCCCGACCACAACTTTTTGGGGATCGAAATCGCCGCCAAGTATGCAGCCGGGGCGGCCGGGCGGCTCGCCAAACAGCAGCGAACCAATGGGCTGATGGTCTCGGGCAACGCCGAACCGCTATTTCAGACGCGGATCCCGGCGCAATCGCTGGCCGCCGTCCACGTCTACTTCCCCGATCCCTGGTGGAAGGCCAAGCACAAGCGGCGGCGGGTGCTCAATGAGCGCTTCATCCGAAACGCGGCCCGCTGCTTGCAACCGGGAGGACGTTTCCACTTCTGGACCGACGTGCTCGACTACTTTGAATCGACGCTGGAATTGCTGGCCCAAGTCGTTCCGGAATGGGGCCCTCCCCTGCCGGAACCGGCGGCCGCAGCGACGCACGATCTCGATTACCAGACCCACTTCGAGCGACGGAGCCGGCAGCACGCGATCCCGGTCTACCGGGTTTACTATCAGCTGAGCGATCCGCCGGATATCGAGTAGGCTCCGCCCGCGGTTACGACGGGTCGCCGTCGTCAGGCGTCGACGAGGTCATCCCCGCATCGAGCAACCGGCGAAGCAGCTGAATCTCTCCTTCGGCGTCCAGCTTTTCCAGCAGCTTGGAGCGATGGCGGGCAACCGCCTGATGAGAGATCTCGAACAGGAAAGCGATCTGCTTGAGCGACTGGCCTTCGAGCAGTTGATCGAGGACCTGGCGTTCCCGCCCAGTCAGTTGATCGAGCTGACCCTCGAGCTCGCTTCGCCGCTGACGCTCTTCCGCATGCTGTTCCGCCTGGACGATCGCCTCCTCGATGCGATCGAGCAGATGTCGAGGCCGAAAGGGTTTTTCGAAGAAACCGAATGCTCCGATCTTCATCGCATCGACAGCCATCGAGACGTCGGCGTGGCCCGTGATGATCAACACCGGCACCCCGCTCCCTTTCAGCCGGCCGCACAATTCGATCCCGGAAAGTTTGGGGAGACGGACGTCGGTGATCACACAATGCGTTCCTTCCGGCTGGAACGATTCCAGGAACGACTCGGCACAATCGTAGGTCCTGACCCGGTAATCGCACGAAACCTGAAGCAGGTCGGCAAGCGATTCCTGGATCGATGCGTCATCGTCGATGATGTGCACGACTGCCGTTTCGGTCGATGAACAGTGAGCGATGTTCATGAGGTTTTCCGAGTGGGTAGGGAGAAGGTCATCGCAAGCCCCCGGTCGAGCTGGCTACGCGCCACGAGGATGCCTCCGTGGTCGGCGATGATGCCTCGGCAGACCGGGAGTCCGAGCCCCAGCCCCTCCGATTTCGTGGAGAAGAAAGGCTCGAAGAGCCGATCCAGCGCTTCGGAAGAAAGTCCGGGGCCGTCGTCTTCGACCGTGATCCGCGCGTTCCCGTCTTCGGTAAGCTCGCTGCGAACGACAATCGTGACGGGCCGGTCGCAGGTTTTGGCAGCCTGCGACGCATTGAGCACCAGGTTCAGCAGCACGTGTTGGATCTGCCGTCGGTCACAGCGGATCTCGAGCGGCGCGTCGGCATGCTCGACCCGCAGTTCGACGTTCGCGGCGAGTTCACGGTGGGCGAGCAATGTCTCCGTTTCCTCGATTACCGAGCGGAGCGACTGGGTGGCCAAATGGGGTTTTTCGCGACGGAGCGAATGACGTACCCGATCGATCACCGCGTTGGCCAATTGGGCCTCGTTGCCCAACTTGTGCAGCAGCTCCTGGACGGCGGCGGCGTCCAGCTTCCCCGACGCCAGTCCGAGCATGCAGGCTTCGCAGTAGTTGCCGATTGCCGTCAGCGGCTGGTTCACGTCGTGGGCGATGCTGGCCATCAGTTCCGCCATCGAGTTGAGTTCGCTGAGCGAGGAAATCTGGTGCTCCAATTGCCGTAACCGGAGCTCGCGGGCGCGTCGTCCGGTGATGTCTTCTTGACGCGACACCCAGTGGGTGATCTTGCCGGCGGTGTCACGGACGGGGTTGAGGTAGCACTCCAGCAGGAATTCCGAGCCATCTTTGCGGTACTGGATTAATTCTCCGTGAAACGGCTGCCCTTGCACGATCGCCTGCTCCATGCATCGCACGTCACGGCGGCAGGTGTTGGGGCCACGCAGGAATTCTGGCGATCGGCCAACGACCTCCGCATACTCGTAACCGGTGGTTTTGCAGAAAGCCGGATTGACGTGCACGATCCGAGGCGGCTCGTCCTCGCTGCCGCCATCGGTGATCACGACCGAGAGGTGACACGCCTCCATCAGTTTGGAGAACAGACCATTTTGCTGCTGCGTTTGGCGATGCGAGGCGATCTGCTCGGCCATCTGGGACCAACGTTGGACACGATGAGGAAGCTCCTCTAGGTACCGCTCGTCCTTGATCACATATTCAAAGACCCTCTCGCGGAAGCCTGCTGCGCACGATCCAGAGCTGCCGTCTCCATCGACGAGGACCAGAAAACTGTCCTCGGCCATCCCAGGCACCAGATCCTTGAAACTGCCACCGGGAGGCTTCACGAGGCTGATGACCAAGTCCGGAGAGTCGACGGCGAGCAATGCTTTCGCCTGAGAAACCGATCCGACTTGTTCGACGCGATGATGCCCACATGAAGCAGGCCAACGATGCTGCAAAGCCTTTGCGTGATCGGGGTCGCCGTCGACGACAAGGACGAGCGGTAAGCAGCGGCTCGAAAACGGCATCTTGCAGCTAGCTTCTTTTGAAAAAGGTGCTCGAATACAAGTTTCATCAGGGGGGGCGCGGCAACTCGCTCACCGCAGGAAATCCCGCCGCACGTTGCCGACGAGACTCCTCCACCCCCGGAAAACCAATCAAACGGCCCCCAAAAAAACGACGCTGCTGCTTCCCCTAAGAATCGTTTCGGACTCAATCTATTTGAGTGCAAAGGCTGCTGCTAAGTTGAACTTTTCAACCATGCGAGGCGACGGGGCTGCTGTTCGGCCGCGTCAAAAGCCTTTTCGGAATCGACCAGCATCGGTTCAGGGGGCAAAATTCAGCTCGACATCGATCTCGACTTTTTCGGTCCCGAGTTCGATGCAGTGAATACCACGATACCAATATGCAAACGCGTCAAGCGCCAGCTCGTGGCAAATCAGGTGAAAAATCTCCCCGCGTCGGTCCGGCCACACGCATCGACCACGCGATTCCAGCCGAGACACTCTCCTCACCAGAAAAAAACGTGTGGCAAAGGCTCCGCGACGGGAGGGCTGCGGAGGAACTGGCGACGAGACGGGAGGGGCGCGTCTTCGCTGGACAGCGCCACTTTTCATGAGCGGGTAAGCGCTAGCCCCCGGCCTTTCGTTGACGAGCCGGCGGCTAGCGCCGAAACCGCTCGCATGACCGATACGCACCGGGAAACACGGGATGCACCGGGAAACACGGGATGCACCGGGAAACACGGGATTTGGATCGAAAAGGGGCCCTGTCCAGTGAGCAGCACCGAAAAGCGTCTCCATTCACCGAGGCAGCCGCGCCAGCGAAGCCCGAGGCTGCCTTCCTTCTGCCGGCGTATCGCCGGGAGTCCGGTCGTGCCACCCAGCGTTCACCCGGCATCCCCCCCTTTTTTCGCCAAGCCGCTTCCCGAATGCATGCTAGGGTTGCTTGCGAACGTCGTATTCCTCGTTTTCAGTGACCTCCGGTTGAGTGGATGGAACAAACAGATGAGTAGAAAAGTTTTGGTTGTGGATGATTCGGGTGTCATGCGCAAGATCATCGCTCGCGCGTTGAACGCCTGCGGCGTCAAAGACGTGGTGGAAGCCGCGGATGGCGTGGAGGGACTCGAATGCTTCGGTCAACACGCATTTGACCTGGTCATGACCGACTGGAACATGCCCAACAAGAACGGCTTGGAACTGATTCAAGGCATCCGGGCCACCGGTTCCGAAGTGCCGATCATCATGATCACCACCGAGGCCGAGAAGAAAGCGGTTTTGCAGGCCATCCAGGCAGGGGTGACCGACTACATGACCAAACCCTTCGAAACCGAAACGCTGCTTTCGAAGATCGATAAGTTCACGTGCGTTTAGCGCCACGTGCTTCCCCTTGCAATTCTCTGGCAGCGAGCAGCGAACCGTGAAACCCGAATACATCAATCCCTTCATCGCCTCCACGCTGGAGGTGTTCTCCACCATGCTGCACTGCGAACTGCGAAGGGGTGAACTATCGCTGAACGATCACTTCCAGCCCGAGCATGACGTCAGCGGAATCATCGGACTGACGGGGCGCGCCTCGGGGACGGTGGTGGTCAGCCTGGAAAACGCCGTCGCCTGCCACGCGGCTAACGCGATGCTGGGCGAAATGCCAGACTCGGTGAACGCCGACGTGATTGACGCCGCCGGTGAGTTGACCAACATGATCGCCGGCAAAGCGAAAGCCGATCTGGAACAACTGGACATGTGCTTGGCGATCCCCACGGTGATCACCGGCAAGAACCATTTGATTTCCTTCGGTTCGAGTGCCCAGACGATTTCCATCCCCTACACCTGCGACTGGGGAAGGTTGAGCGTCGAAGTCGGGATCGTCGAAAAGGGCTAACCCGCTCGGCGGCGGCTCACGCTCCGCGCAAACCGCTCTTCCGGCCATCGTCGTCCGCCCCCTGCACGGCTGCGGGCCGCATCGCGCGAAGCCGTCGGCGGTCCGCTCAGGCGTCCCGCCCGATCGCCTCCTCCAGTTCGCTGAACAGGTACCCTTTGGCTTCGGCGTACGCGACCGGGTCCCCCAGGCAACGCTTCCAGTGATCGATCTTTCCGGACTCGAAATCGACCGCCCTCTCCGGACGCGCTTGCAGCCAATCGCGGACGGCCAGTAACCGCGCCCATAAGGGGCTTTTCCAATGGGTCAGAAAAACCCGATGGGTGGGCTCGCCGCCGCGCGGTTTGATCAGCAGGGAATCGCCGGCGGCCTCGCCCGCCTCGGAAACCGCCCAAGCGGGGACCGGGTAGCGACGAAAGTTCAGCCCTTCGATTAACGGACTCGCTGCCTGCAATCCGTCCGGATCGGTCACCCCCGCGACAACGTCGACGGTGGGGCGGGAAATCAGCCCACTGATCGCGGTGCTGCCGATGTGTTCCACCGCTTCCACCCAGCCCTGACTGGCAAACAGCAGGCTCGAGCGGGTTTGCTGGAATTCCTGCGGCCACTGGGGGTCGTAATGAAGCAGCCGGACCTGACGGCTGCGCGGGTCGGCCATGGTCATCGCCTTGGGAGGGGAAGAAGCAGGGGCGACGACCGGCGTGCCCCCCGGCGGGGCACGCCACCAAGAGACCGTTAAGGCGAAGCAAAACAGCCTCCCCACAACGGTCCGCCTGTGACGATCGATGTGCCGCCCTTAACGGTTTACCACCATGGCAACCGTTTCTTCCGGCAGTTGGGCAACCACACTCTCTACGTAGGCGGCGTCGGCGGGGCTGAGCCGACGGTGAGGAACGGTGCAGGTGCGACCGTTGGCCTTCCGCAGCCGAACGACCTCTTTGCCGATTTCGATCAACCGGCCTTCGACCGAGAAACTGCCGGTGTTATCGATCCAGGTCCGCTGGTGAGTGCGGCTGAGCGGATCGACCGACGCGACCGAGACGGGTTGGACGTCGACCGACTGGGCCACCGCTTCGCCTTTCCCGAAAAGGTTGTCGAAGTCGAGCGTTTCGGCTTCTTCGGAAACCGTCTCGGCCGGGTCTTCCACGCTGCCGCCGAAAATGTCATCGAGCGATTCGCTGGCATCCGCTTCCGCCCCGCTGTCGGCTGCCGGTTCGGCCGCTTCGTCCGCAGGAGCCGCCTCCGGCGTCCCGAAGATATCGTCGAGCGAGCCGTCGCCCTCGGTCGGAG
>CAYNVI010000116.1:9783-10690 GCA_964400585.1 uncultured Pirellulaceae bacterium
ACGAGTCTCCGCCAATGACCCGATCGAAGTCGCCGCTGATCGACTCGTGGCGACTGACGAATCGATCCTCGTAGTCACCAACGACGCGGATGACATCGTCGGCGTCGTGACCGAATCGGATCTGGTGCGAGCCGTCGCCCTCGGTCGGAGCCGACTCTTGCGGCTCGTCTTGGGGCTCGCCGAAAATACTGTCCAAGGAACTGTCTGACGGCGCCGAGGACGCTTCTCCTTCGCCACCGAAGACGTCTTCCATTTCAGCGGCCGGCGCGGCTTCGGCGGGGGCGTTCTCCGCTGTAGCGGGATCGGTCCCGAACAGACTGTTCAAGGCATCGCCCGCCCTTTCCACCGCTTCCTCCGCGGCTTCGGCAGGACTTCCCTCTCCGAAAATGTCTTCCATTTCCGGCTCGCCTTGCTCGCCAGCCGGCTCGGCCGACGGGTCGCCGAAGACGTCGTCCATGGCGGGGTCGTCTGCCGGGGCCTCATCGGCGGCCGGGGCTTCACCTTCTGCGGGCGGCGTACCGAAAACGTCGTCCATGGCGGGGTCGTCTGCCGGTGCTTCATCGGCGGCCGGGGCTTCACCTTCTGCGGGGGACGTACCGAAAACGTCGTCCATCTCGGGGTCGTCTGCGGGGGCCTCATCGGCGGCCGGGGCTTCACCGAAGATGTCGTCCATTTCAGCGTCCGCCGGAGCTGGTTCTGCCGCAGGCTCGGGCGCCGGTTCCGGCGTCGGCTCAGCTTCGGGTGTGGTCTCCGGTTCCGGCATCGGCTCGGGTTCCGGCGCGGGCTCCGGCTCCGGTTCGGGCTCTGGTTCCGGTGCGGGTTCTGGCATCGGTTCCGGTTCCGGCGCGGGTTCCGGTTCCGGCATCGGCTCGGGTTCCGATTCCGGTGCGGGCTCCGGCTCCGGCAT
>CAYNVI010000117.1:0-10677 GCA_964400585.1 uncultured Pirellulaceae bacterium
CCGACCGATTCGGGGAGGTAGACGTAAGCCTGCTCGCCGTTGCGGGCGAGCCACTGGCCGATCCGCGGCAAGATATGGCGGAAATAGAATCCGTAAGCTTGCTTCAATCCGGGGGCGGTCGGGGCGCTGAATTCGAGGATGGCAACCTGGCCCCCCGGCCGGCAGACCCGCACCATTTCGGCGATGCCTCGATCGGTATCGGCGACATTTCGCAGCCCAAAAGCGACGGTCACGCACTGAAAGTGATCGTCGGGAAACGGCAGGCGTTGCGTGTCGGCTTCCAGGTAATGCACGCGGGACTGCGGATCCCGGGCCGATTTCTGATGGCCGATCGCTAGCATGTCGAAGCAAAAGTCGGTGCCGACGACCGGGACCTCCGCGCCAGCCCGCCGCTTGATCGCGATCGCCAGATCCCCCGTCCCGGTGCAGCAGTCCAAGATCGGATCGCTGCCGACGATCCGCAGGCGTCCCACCGTGAATCGCCGCCACAGCCGATCGATGTTCATCGACAGCAGATGATTCATCCGATCGTACTGGGGGGCGATCTGCCGAAACATCTCACGCACCCGCGAATTGCTTTTGTCGAGCTGCGGATCCTCGGCTGCTTTCCTTGTATCCCCGCGCGGCGGGGCGGCGGGGGTCGAAGCGGAGGGGGGAGGGTCGGCCGGAGGGGGAGCCATGATCAGCCACAAGGGAGAACGCAGGGAGCGAGAAGGGCGAAGCCACGTCGAAAGATTCTACCCGGCTGTCATCGACCGCAGAATGCGGGGCCCCACAACCGTGGCCCGGATCGTTCAGGGGCTGGGCCCGTCGATGGGGCAAGGCGTCGCCTTTCTTCCCAACAGGCGGCGGGCGAATCTGGCGAATCCGGTGGGATCCGGAGGAAGACGGCGCGCCGGCCGGATCGGGTGCCTAGGGGGAGCTGGGGGGTTAGGGGTGTCGGAGAGGCGTTTGTGGGGTCTCTGGCAGCGTGGCGACGACGAAAGGGAGGCAGATCCTGGGACGGTTCCGGAGGGTTGATCCTTTCCGTTTTTTTCAGGGCTCGATAGACTGAGTCTGTCTTGGCTTCAATAAGGTGCTTGCGATGTGGAACCGATTGCGCGATCCGAAACCTGACCTCGCGGGTAAAGCCCGGCAAGCTGGCGGGGCGCGATTCGCGGAAGGGGGGCGAACGATCGTCCTGCTGGGGTGGCTGGCGTTGCTGGGGAGCGGGGGGCTCACTGGCGTCGCCCGTGCCCAGGAATCGTCCGAGGCGGCGGTGGCCCAATACGCCGACGCGGCCAACTTCCAAACCAACGGCGCCTTTGATCTGGCGATCGAAGGTTGGCAAGCCTTTTTGGAGAAGTTCCCCCAGGATCCGTTGGCCCCCAAGGCGGCCCACTACCTGGGCGTCTGCTACATGCAGCGGGGCGAGCCCGATTACGCGGCAGCGGCCGAGGCGTTCGGCAAAGCGCTCGAGACCGAATCGTACGATTTGCGTGAGGAGAGTCTGGCGAACCGCGGCTGGTGCCTGTATGCGGCGGCCAACCAAGCAGAGCCTCCCGATCCCCAAGCGTTGGAAGCATCGATCAAGACCTTTGCCGAGCTGAGCAAGCAGCATCCAAAGAGCAACTACCTGGACCGCGCCTACTTCTACAGCGGTGAAGCGGCTTACGCGCTCGGCAAGACTTCGACCGCCATCCGGTTGTACGAGCGGATGCTGCAGTTGCCCGAGGCCGAGGCGAGTCCGCTGCGGTGTGACGCGCTCTATGCCCGCGGGGTGGCGCAGCAAGAGGCCGGCGAAGCGGCAGCGGCGGTCTCCAGCTACGAACAGCTGATCGAAGTCTGCGACGAGGAGACGCTGCGGCAAGATGCGCGGTTGCGGATGGGTGATCTGTTGCTGCAGCAAAAGCAGCCGGAACAGGCCGCCACGGTGTTTGCTCAGGTGATGGAGGGCGAGGCCGAGAACGCGGCTTACGCCGCTTTTCGTCGGGGCTTTGCCTTGGTGCAAGCGGAGCGGCCGGCGGAGGCGGCGGCCGCCTACGATCAGGTCGCCGCGCGGTTCCCCGAATCGAGCTATGCCGAGGCAGCGGTGATGGCAGCCGGGCAAAGTTACTATCGCAGTGGCGCCGATGCCGAGGCGGCCGAACGTTTCCAGCAGGTGCTCGCTTCGGCGGAGCAGGCTAGCGCCACCGAAGCGGCGCACTGGCTGACGCAGATCGCGATGCGGAAAGGCGAAGCGGACCGCGCCGCGGAGATCGCCAGCCGGCAGATCGAGAAAGGGGTTGCCGGCCCTTTTGCCCTGACGTTGAAGCTCGATCAGGCCGAGGCGATGTCGCAAAACCCGGAGCGGGTCGATGAAGCGTTGGAACGGTTCGCCGCGGTCTACCGCGAGGATCCGTCCAGCGAGCTGGCCCCGCGGGCGCTCTACAGCGCCGCCTTCGCCGCCTTGCAAGCCGGCAAGTTTCCGCGGGCGATCGAGCTCTCCGGCGAATTCCTCAAGCGGTTCGAAGCGAGCCCCTTAGCCGTCGATGTCCGGTACGTCGCGGCCGAAGCCAAACTGCTTGCCGGCGACTACACGGATTCCGCGGCGACCTACGATCAGTTGCTGCAGCAGCAGGACCAGCACCCGCAACGGGCCACGTGGGTCCTTCGCGCGGGCACGGCCGCTCACCTGGGCGGCGCCTATGGCCAGGCGATCGAGATCTTGCAGCGCGAGCGGGAAACCCTGTCGCAGCCGGCCCAGCAGGCGGAAGCTTGGTTCCTGATCGGGTCGAGTTACCTGTACGCCGGCGACGCGGCCCAAGCGGTCGACGCGTTGCAGGCCAGCCGCCAAGCCGACGCCGAATGGGCGAAGGCGGATGAAGCCTTGTTGTTGGCCGGGCAGGCCCAAGCCCAAGTCGGCGATGCCGAGGCGGCGGTCGCATCCTGGCGTCGCTTGATCGAAGCCTACCCGCAAAGTCGGATGGCCGCTCAAGCGCTCTATAAGATCGGGCAGCAGGCGGCACGCGGGCAAAAGTACGCGGCGGCAGTGGAAGCGTACGGCGCGATCCTCGAAGCCCAGCGGGATCCCGCTTTGGTCCCCTATGCGTTGTTCGGCAAAGGCTGGTGCCTGATCCAATTGGAGCAGCGGGCCGCGGCGATCGAACCCCTGCAACAATTCCTCTCGCAATACGAGGAGCATCCGCTGCGTGGTCAAGTCGAATTGGCGTTGGGGGTGAGCCTGCGGCAATTAGGGGAGATCGAGCAGGCGACGGAGCAATTGACGGCCTTCCTGGAACGGGAACCGACCGGCAATCCGCTCGGCCATGCCCTCTACGAATTGGCGGTCATCGAGATCGAACGGAACGAGCCCGCGGCGGCGATCGAAAAGCTGCAGCGTTTGCTCGAGCAGGTCCCCGAGTACAACGCGATGGAAAAGGTCTTGTACGACCTCGCCTGGTCGCTGAAGGAGGCTGGGCAAGCGGAGCAGGCAGCCGAACGGTTTCAACAGCTCGTCGAGCGGTTCCCCGAACATGCCTTGGCGGCCGAAGCGTTTTATTTCATCGGCGAGCGGCGTTATGAAGCCGAGCAGTGGCCGGCGGCGGCCGCCGCCTTTGACGAGGCGGCCGGGCGGACCGAAGATCCCGCCATCTCCGAAAAAGCCCTCTATCGACTCGGCTGGTCGTGGTACCAGGCAGGCGAGTACGAGCAATCCGAAGCGGCTTTCGCGGCGCAGGCTGAGAAGCATCCCGCCGGCGCGCTGGCCCTCGACGCGCTGCTGATGATCGCGGAGAGCCGCTTCAAATCGGAGGCTCACGAGGAAGCGCTCGCCGCGTACCGCACCGCCCGCGACAAGATGGTCCAGTCCGACGATCGGGAACAGACCGTCCCTCACGCGGAGGATCGCCGCGTCCGCGAGTTGATCCTGCTGCACGGCGGCCAGAGTGCCGGGCAGTTGGAACAGTGGGAAACGGCACTCGATTGGTTCGATGCGCTGCGTGAACGGTTTCCTGCGACCTCCTACCTGCCGCAGGTCTTCTACGAATCGGCCTTCGCGCATCAGCAGTTAGGCAACGACGAGCGAGCGTTGAAGCTGTACGCCGAAGTGGCTGACAACTTCCGCAGCGAGATCGCCGCGCGGGCCCGCTTCATGCGCGGCGAACTGTATTTTGCCAATCGTGATCTGGCGAAGGCGATTCCGGAATTTCAAAAAGTGATGTACGGCTTCGGGGCGGAAAAAGCTCCCGAGCCGATCAAGCATTGGCAAGCACGCAGCGGATTCGAGGCGGGACGTTGCGCGGAGATCTTGGTGCAGTCGACGAGCGGAGAAAAGCGAAAGGAATCGTTGAAGATCGCACGCGACTTCTTCGCTTACGTGATCTCCAAGCACCCGGAGCATCCGCTGGTCGCAAAGGCGAAAGAACGGTTGGAAGTGCTCCGACGTTTGTAGTCATCCCTCCCAAGTGACGCCGGGGCCGACAAGCTCGCGCCACGGCGTCCTCTCGATTCGTGAAGGGGAAGCTTTGCAAGTTCGCAACACCATCCAACCGCGCCAACCCGCGCGGGGGCTGATCCGCGGGGCACGCGTCCGCGGGTTGCTTGTCCGAGGAGGGCTGTGGGCGGTGCTCGTCCTGGCCGCCGGCGTCGCCGCGATGCCGGTCGCCCGTGGCCAAGAGTCCAGGCCGGGGAGCGGACAGGAACCGGGGCAGCGGTCGGAGGCCCCGGTCAGCGGCGGGCCGCCGATCGATTCGGCGAGGATCGAATCGTTGCAGCAACCCGATCCGCCGCCACGGCCGGTGGCGTCGGAACCGAGTGGCATCGACCTGCTGACGCTGATCGGCAGCGGAGGCAAGTTCATGTTGCCGATCGGGTTGATGTCCTTGTTGGTGGTGACCTTAGCGGTCGAACGGCTGGTCAGCCTCCGTCGCCAGCGGGTGATCCCGCACGACCTGGTCAAGAGGCTGAGCGCGCACGCGAGTCCGCTGGATCGTTTCGATCCGGCCGCCGCCTATGCGACCTGTCAACGTTCGCGTTCGGTCGCCGGGACGGTGGTCAGCGCGATGTTGCTGCGGACCGGCCAGCCGCTGGCCGACATCGAGCGGGCGGCGACCGAGACCGTCCAGCGGGAGGCCGATCGCTACGCGGGCCCGATCCGCTGGCTCAATCTGGCTGCGGCGGCGACCCCTTTGATGGGCTTGCTGGGGACGGTGTGGGGGATGATCGTCGCCTTCCACGAATCGACCACGTTGACCCCCGATCGCAGTCGCAGCGAGCAGTTGTCCGAAGGGATTTACACCGCCTTGGTGACCACCTTGGCGGGGCTGGTGGTCGCGATCCCGGCGGCGATCATCGCTCAGTATCTCGAGAACCGGTTGGGCAAGTTGTTTCATCGCGTGGAAGAACTGGCGTTCCGTCTGGCCCCGGCGCTGGAACGCTTCCGCGGGAAAATGCGGCTCGATCCAGACGAAGGCTTATGTCCTTTGGCCGGCGATGGCGGGGAGCCGCCGGCCGGCGGCCGCGCCACCTCGTCTTCGCCGCGAGCGATCCCTTCCGCCGCGTCCGAGTCGCCGGCCGAAGCGGCGGGAGAAGCGGCGGCGGCCGATCCGATTTCCCGTTCGTGAGCTCCGCGGTTCCCCGCATTGTTTTTCTCCCCAGCGTTTTTCTCCCCAGCGTTTTTCTCCCCAGCGTTTTTCTCCCCAGCGTTTTTTACTGCGAAGGGCGGGCATGAGTGTCCAAATCAAACGTTCGCAGGCGGCCTCGACCCTCAGCTTGACGCCGTTGATCGATGTAGTGTTTCTGTTGCTGATCTTTTTTCTCGTCACCAGCGAGTTTGAGGAGGAGGAACGCCGGCTCGATATCGTGCTCCCCACGGCGACCAGCGCCTCGCCGATGACCGGCAAGCCGCGCGAGTTGGTGATCGACATCACGAGCGGAGGGGAGATTTTCATGCGGGGCGAGACGCTGACGCGGAAACGCCTGGGCGAGCTGCTGGAACAGGCGGTCGCCAACAATCCCACGAATCAAACGGTGGTGATCCGCGCGGACAAACAGGTTCCGTTCCAGCCGGTGGTCAGCGTGATGGATCTGTGCAACCGCAGCGGGGTCAGCGATTATTCGGTCACCACCCAAGCTGGACCGGGGAACTAGCCATGCCCTCTTCCCTGCTGCCCGAAGCGGACGATCCGCCGGCGGGCTCCGTCGGTCGCGAGAGGATGTGGCCGCTCGATGCGGCGTTGCTGGCGCTGGGAGGGCTGGTGATGTACCTGGCGGTCGATCGTTTGGATTTCGAAGATCCCCGTTGGCAGTATAATGCCGGCACGTATGTGTTGCTGATTCCGACGGGCGTGGCGGGGATCGCCTTCGTGTTGCACCGCGTGACCGGACGCTTTTTACAGCGCTCGGTTCAGCTCGGCTTCCTGGTCAGCGTATTCGTCCACCTGTTGCTGCTGATCCTGGCGGTCAACGTGGTGATCTTCAGCCGTTACTTCCCGGACAGCTTTACCGGCTTTCAGGCCGAGCGTTCGCCGGTCCGTAAAACCGTCCCCGACCATCTCTTCCAAAAACAGTCCGAGACGAGCGAGCAGGCCGATTGGGCGCAACCGGTCGATGCCGAGACGGCGTCACGGGAGATTCCCGAAGAGATGCGGCAACTGCCGCCGCAGGAAAAGTCGGCCCCGCGACTGGAGCTGCCGACCGACCAACCGCAACGCGAATCGGAACTGGAAAAGTTCTTGATCCCGCGTCAGGAGGTGGCCGAGTCGATGCCGTCGCCGCGAAGTGAACCGGCCCCGCTCGCGCGGCGGCAATCGCGGCAAACGCCGCCCGTTCCGACGGCGGTCGAGGCACCCGACGTGCCGCCGGTCGAAACAGCCAGCCCCCGCTCGCCGGAGCGACGCCCCCGCGAAATGACGCGGGCCGCCGTGGCGGCGGGGGCCAAGATGGACTTGCCGCTTCCCGAGTTGCCACGTCAGCCATCGGCGCCCGAGCGGGAGGTCCAATTCCGTCCTTTGGACCAGAACCCGCAGGTGGGCGAGATCGTGCGGGCAGCTCCGCGACGGGCCACGGCGGCGCGATCCGAACCGGCAACGCCGGCGGGCGCGGCACCGCAGGTACCTCGTTTCTCGATCGCGCGTCCAGACCCTGACGCCAGTCATCAATTGCGGCGGGAACCGGCGCCGCTGAGCCGGCGGAGTCGCCAACAGGCCGCTTCGCTGGCCGATCTGGGGGTCGCCGGGCCAGCGCCCCGGCCCGCCGAGTTGCCGCCGCAGGTGGCGAGCAACCTCCGTGGCCCGCCGGTTCCGCAGGCGGGCGTGCCGCAAGTCGACGCGGGAGAGGTGGCCGAAGTGCGGGGCCGGGCCAGCCGGGATCGGGCGAAAACGCCGCCCTTACCGGTGGGGCCGCCCAGCCTGGCCGGGGTGCCGCAACCGGCGGCAGGCGAGACGGCAGGTAGCTCAGCCGCCGACGCGCCGACGATGTCGAATCGCGAGGGGCTGGCTCGCCGCCGCTTGGACGAGAGCGGCGTCCCCGGTCCCCCGGCTCCCTCCCTGCAGCCGCCGCTGCGAGCGGAGGAAGGACCGCTGGGATTCGCCATGCAGCCGGTCGCCCGCGGCAGCTTCAGCGGGATCCCCGACCTTCCCGATCCGACGACGGTCGGGTTGGGACGTCGTCCGCAGCCGCGGAAAGCCATCGGGGGCCCGCTGGTCCCTGCCGGCATCGAAGTCGCCTCGGTCGAATCGTTTCAGCGACGGGTGATGCGGACCAGTGGTGGTGCCGCGCCGACGCCCCAAGGCGAGGTCGCCCCGCAGACGGAAGAAGCGATCGAACGCGGCCTGGCCTATCTGGCGGAGCGGCAACAGGACGACGGAAGCTGGTCGTTAGGAGGCGAAGGCGAACGCGTGGTGATGCAAAGCGATACGGCGGCTACGGGCTTGGCACTGTTGGCCTTCCAAGGGGCGGGTTACACCCATCGCCAGCACCAGTACGCCAGCGTCGTCGCCAAGGGGTTGGGCTTCCTGCTGCAAAACCAACGCGACGATGGAGATCTCTTCCGCCGCGAGGATGCCGCCAGCAATCAGAACGTGTGGCTTTATAGTCACGCCATCGCGGCGCTCGCGCTGTGCGAAGCGTACGGGATGACCCAGGATCCCGAACTGGAACGCCCCGCCCAGCAGGCGATCGCCTTCATCATCGCCAGCCAGCATCCGAGCCGCGGAGGCTGGCGTTACCGTCCCCGCAATAGCAGCGATACGAGTGTCAGTGGTTGGATGATGATGGCGCTGAAAAGCGGGGAATTGTCGGGTTTGCAGGTGCCGGCCGAAACCTACGAAGGGATCGATCAATGGCTGCGCGTCGCCCAGGCGGGCCCCGGAGAAGCCGACCGATACCGCTACAATCCCTACGCCCCGAATAACGAATCGCAGCGGCACGGCCGGGAAGTCACGCGGACGATGACGGCGGTCGCCATGTTGATGCGGATGTACGGCGGCTGGCGGCGCGACAATCCGATGATGCAGTCGGGCGCCGACTTCCTGGCCGAAGCGCCTCCCGCCATCGGGCGGCGGCGGCGGCCGCTCCGCGATACGTATTATTGGTACTACGCGACCCAGGTGATGTTCCACATGGGGGGCGAATACTGGCAAGACTGGAACCGCGTGTTGACGCCGCTGTTGGTCGATTCCCAGCGGACCGAGGGACCGCGGGCCGGCAGTTGGGATCCCCGTCTACCGGTTCCCGACCGGTGGAGCGTCCACGGGGGACGGCTGTACGTGACGGCGATGAATCTGCTGTCCTTAGAAGTCTATTACCGTCATCTTCCGATCTACGAAGAAACCGCTCGTTAAGGGATCCGTTTCGCCGCGGCACTCCCTGTCCAGTTCGGCCGGATGCAAAAGCTGGGACCGGATGCAAAAGCTGGGACCGGATGCAAAAGCTGGGACCGGATGGAAAAGCTTACTGGGCGTTGGAGCGTGACCCTTGCGGGCCGCCGCTGATCGGGTGACCGGCGGGCAGCGGGCGGGCGGCGGTGGCAAAGTCGCGGCTGTAGAGGTACTCCTTCAACTTGCGAAATTCGGCGAAGCTGTCGGGATAGACCCAGACCGTGATCGTCGTCGTCGCGGGGTCGCGTCCGGCGAGTTCGATATCGACCAAGGAATTGCCGGCGAGCACCTGGGGGAGCGGTTGGCCGTGCGGTTCCTGCAGCGGCTCGACCAATAGCCCGACCAGCTGGATCCGCGTGGCCATGCCGACCGATCCTCCGCGGCTTACCGTCTGGCGGGAGCGGGCCATTTCATACTCGGCCGCGTAGCCTTGAATCGGACCGACCGAAGCTTGCGTCAGGCCGTCGGGCCCGCTCGCCACGCGCGAGAAGTCTCGGCGGATCGCTTCGATCAAGCGATCGATGGGGACGACCGACAGCAGCCCTCCCTTCAGGCGGAAGTGGATCTCTTCCCCAAAGACGGTCTTCGCCATCGGGGTGGGCAAGTGTTCGACGGCCACCACGGGGGCTTCGCTGGCGGCCAAAGCATCGCGTTGCCCGCGGAGCTCTTCCAGGGTCGCTTCCAGCGTGTTCTCCTCGGCCTGGCGGGCGATCGCTTCGCGGGTTGCTTCGTCATACTCCTGCTGCTTTTTCTGCCAGGCCTCGCGGGCGACCGTCAGGAGGTCGACCAAGCCCGCCCGTTCGCGACTGCGGCGGGCCAGTTCGGCGTCGTATTGCGCGATGGCTCGTTCCAGCTGTTGCGATTGTTGGCGGGCAGCCCCCGTTTTTTCTGTTTCTCGTTGGACCAGCGTCCGCTCGGCTTCGGTGGTGCGATGTTCTTCCTTCATCTGCTCGGCCACCTGTTGCGAACGGGTGCCGAGGATCACCACTAGGATGATCAGGATGCCGACCAGGTTGGCGACGATATCCAAGAAGGCATCGTGTCCCAGCTCGATCGAAGCGCGTTTGCGAGTCCCCTTCATCGGCTTACCTTTGTTCGATTTTCAGGCCGCTGCCGCGAAGCAACGCCTGCAGTTGACGAAAGCGAGTTTCTCCGCCCGGTTCGACCTCGATCCACAAGATCGGTTCCCAGCGACCGCCAGCCAAGGCGACGCCCCAGGTGGCGACGCGTTCGCGGATGGCTTGCGCCAGTTTCACAGCCGCCGCGCTGCTGTCGGAACCTGACACCGGGAAGACCGTCGGAGCGGTTCCCCGACGTGCGGGGCCGAGCACGAAGGCGTCGCGGCGGATGACGAGGGGGATCCGTCGTTCGATCGAGGATCCGCCCGCACGGCGGAAGTTCTCGGAGACGGTCCCCTGGGGGGAACGCGAACGCGATGATTGACTCGACGGCGAGGGCGAACCCGGGTTGGCCGACGGGCCGTTGGCAGCCGATCCTGCTGCCGCGGGCGACGGGGGACGGGCGGCCGAACCGGTGGCGTTGGGACCGCCGCTTCCGGTCGTTCCGGTCGAAGGACCGGCGGCGCTTGGACCGGTCGCGTCGGGTGCGGAGGCGGTGGCCTGTTCCGCCCCCGCCGCGCCGCTCCCAGTCGTTGCGGCGGTGCCCGGCGGGCCGAGGGGGCCGTCCGACGGCTCCCCGGCGGTGGCGTCGGCGGGATCTCCCCAGGAGCCGCCGGGCCGCATCGCGTCGGCACTCTCGAAGGCCAGGGCGTCTTCCGGATTCGCGAGCGCCGGGGGCGCTCCGGCGGCGGCCGAGCTTCCGCGACCGGTCCGCTTGCCGG
>CAYNVI010000118.1:0-10626 GCA_964400585.1 uncultured Pirellulaceae bacterium
AGAGCCATCCGTCGCCGACCGATGAATAAACCGATACCCAGCCGGAACGGTGGGGTTAAACTACTTGGAGCAGTGTTGATCCCACTTGGTCGACCGGCGGCAGGGCCGATGCGATGACCACCGCCCCCCCTTTCCGTGGGAACCGGCCAACACGATTCCGGGCCCCGTTGTTTCGCGGCGTGGGCACCCGCGTCGCTGCAGGGCGGGGGTTTCCCGGATGCAGGGAAGGGAGAGTTTCCCGGGCCCGTCGCCTGCCGAGGCCGCCCGTGCTTCCTGCCTCCCCGACCACCAACCTCCCGCCCTTTTGTTCAAATCTTTTGGAGAGATCTACCGTGAAACGGAAGCGATGCGTACGTCGACCCGCGCGGCGACGCGGATTCACCCTGCTGGAGCTGTTGTTGGTGCTGGCCATCCTGGTGGTGCTGGGTGGGTTGGTGCTGACCAACTTCATCGGCGCCCAAGACAGTGCCAATGAGAATGCCACCCAATCGCAGCTCAACATGCTGAAGCAGCAGGTGACGCAATACCGCATTCAGACCAATTCGATGCCCGAAACCCTGGAGCAGCTCCGCGACGGTCCGAGCGACCAGGGAAGCTCGGGGAGTTTCCAAGCGATCATCACCACGATTCCGAAAGATGCCTGGGGCAAAGATATTTCCTACACGCTCAACGGCAATTCGATCGAACTCCGCTCGGGCGGCATCGATGGGCAGATGAACACGGATGACGACATCGTGGTCACCGGCCCGTAGGCGGCTGCCGCTGTCCCTTTGTCCCCTCCCCGGCGGCTCCTTTCGTCTCAAGGATTTGTCTGTTGCCCAGGTCCACCCCACCGCCTTCGGCTCGCTGGAGCAGGGGTCGCCTGCAGGGGGCGGCATCGCGCCGCGGGTTCACGCTGATCGAATTGCTTCTGGCCCTGGCGGTGCTGGTAGCCCTGGCGGCGATCATCATCCCTTCGTTTCAGGGCTTGCTCAGCAATCGCCGGTTGGCCCGCGGAGGTGACATCGTCCGCATCGAGATGCTCAAGGCGCGGTTGGCGGCGATGCGGAGCGGACGCACGCAGATGCTGCGGTTCCAGTTGGGAGCCGGCACCCTCTCGGTCCGGCCTTGGCGATCGGCGGCCGACATGACCGAAGCGGCCGACATGACCGGGACCGGCTCCGCCCTTTTGCAGGGTGGCACCCCGCTGCCGGCCGCCGGAATCGCCGCGACCGGCCAGGAGGAAGCCCAGCAGATCGAGCTGCCCGAAGGCATCGTGGTCGCTGCGGCTCGAGTCGAATCGACGACGCGTTCGCTGGCCATCGAAACCCAGACCTCCAGCGAACAGGCGGCCGGCTGGAGCCAACCGCTGTTGTTTTACGCCGATGGGACGACCAGCACGGCGGCAGTGACGGTCCGCGACCCCGCTCCGCAAGACCAGCAAGTCGGCCCGCAGGTGATCGTCATGCTGCGGGGACTGACCGGCGAACCGACGCTTACGGAGGTCCAACCGTGACACGTTTAGCCTCGCTCCCTGCCGGCACGCGTCATTTGGGGACGCGAGCCCGTCGCTGCCGCACCGGCGTGCCTCGTGCTGCGGCCTTTTCGCTGTTGGAAGTCATCTTGGCGTTGGCGATCCTCGGCGGTTCGCTCGCCGTGCTCTCCTCGATCACGATGATCGGCAGCGACTCGGCCATCCGTGCCCGCAACCTCACCGGGGCACAGTTGATTTGCGAATCGAAGATGGCCGAACTCCTGCTGACGCCGCAGGTCAGTCCGCAACCGGTCTCTCCCAGCCCGGTCGAGAATCCCGACACCGCTGCGGCCAGTCAGTACCTCTATGCGGTGCAAGTGCAACCTGCTCCGCTGGATGGGTTGTTGGCGGTCCAAGTGACGGTGACGACCGTCGCGGAGAACGACGGGACGCCCGAGACCGAATTTTCCTTGGTGCGTTGGATGGTCGACCCCGCCCTCCGCTTGGCCGAACAGGAAGCGGAAGCCGCGGCGGTGGCCGAGGAATCCGCCGGGCTGGGGACGGAGGGGACCGAATGAGCCGCTCGCCGCGGGCCGGCTTCACGCTGGTCGAAGTCCTGCTGACGTTAGCCCTGGCCGTGGTCCTGATCACCCTGGTCGGTAGCGCGATGAGCTTCTACGCCAACAACCTGCAGACGCGGGATTCCGATGTCCGCCGCGGGCAATTGGCGACCGCCATCCTGCAGATGGTCCGCCGCGACCTGCAGGCTACCTTGCACCCTCCCGAATTCGATGGCAGCGCGTTGGCCAACGCGCTCGGCGGCGCCAGCGGAAGCGCCAGCGGAGGTGGAGGCGCCAGCGGCGGCGGCAGCGACGAGGCGGCGTCGAGCGACTCGGCGCTGTTCGATATCGACGATGGGGAGGCTGCCGGCTCCTCGTCGCTGGAAGAAGAAGCAGCCCCGGCCGCGACGACCGACCTGGCCAGCAACGG
Organism: uncultured Pirellulaceae bacterium; assembly: GCA_964400585.1. GTDB lineage: Bacteria > Planctomycetota > Planctomycetia > Pirellulales > Pirellulaceae > CAYNVI01. Next base: position 2,444 of record CAYNVI010000118.1, read on the forward strand.
TTTGACGCTGCAGCGTCCCGGTTTGATCGGCAACCAGTTCCAAATCCAGTTCGACATCAGCCGGCTCCCGCGATTGGAGGAATACCAACAATTGTTGACCGGCTCCCAGGACGGTCTCGCCGACGTCCCCAGCGACATCAAGACCGTGACCTACTACCTCCAGGCGGCCGGATCGACCGGCGTGGTCGATCCGCTGGCCGGCGTCTCCGACCCGGACGCCAGCCCGTTGGCGCTGGGAAGCTCCGCGGGAGGCGGCTTAGTGCGTCGTCAACTCGACCGGCAGGTGACCCGCTACGCCCTCGAGTCGGGCAACCTGACCTCGGTGAATCTTGCCGGCGACGTGTTAGCGCCCGAAGTGGTCGCGCTCGAATTCGCCTATTTTGACGGGATGCAGTGGCAAACCGCCTGGAACAGCGACAGCTATGGCGGGCTGCCGATGGCGGTGCAGGTGCAACTGACGCTGACCGCCGCGGGCGTCGCCGCCAGCGACGTCGACGTGACCGCCAGCGACCAGGTCCGCATCTTCCGGCAGACCATTCGGCTGCCGATGGCGCAGCCGCAGGAACAAGCCGACACGTTGGGGATGGAAAGCGAATCACTGACCAGCGAGGGGAGCGAATGATGCCGATGCCTCCCTGGCCCGTCGGCGGCACGCCTCGGCCGCCGCGCCAGCGGTCGCCGCGGGCTGCCTTGCCCAACGCACCCCGCTCGCCGCGACGTACCACCGCCGGGGCAGGCGGCCCGCGAGCCGCTCGTTCGCGGCGCGGGTTTTTCTTGGTCATCGTGTTGGTGGTGATCGTCGTCGCGACCTTTGCGGTCTACTCGTTCACCGAGCTGATGCAAGCGTACGACCAAGTCGTGCAGCTCAACAGCGACCGCGCTCAAGCCAACTTGTTGGTCGAATCAGGGGCCGCCGCGTCCCGCTTGCTGCTCGCCCAACCGCCGGAGACCCGGGAGCTCTCCGGAGGCCTGGAAAACAACCCCGCGCTCTTCCAGGCGATCAACGTCGTCCCCTCGGAAGATCCTTACGAGCGGGGGAACTTCACCATCATCGCCCCCAGCATGAACGAACTGGGGGAACTCGCCGGGGTCCGGTTTGGCCTGCAGAACGAATCGGCCCGGCTGAACCTCAATGCCCTGGTGACGCTGGAAGAGAACGCCTCGACCCTGATGGCGGCCGCCGAAATGGTCGATTCCGTCAGCGACGCGGACAGCGATGCGGCGAGCCTCAGCAGCAGCGATGACGGAGCCGCCGCCGACAGCCTCGGGGTGTCGTTGCTGCTCAGCCTGCCCGGGATGACCACCGATACCGCCGAAGCGATCCTCGATTGGCTCGACCCCGATGACGAACCGCGGGCCGCGGGGGCCGAGTCGGAATATTACAGCGGCCTGCCGTCGCCCTACCTTCCCAGCAATGGACCGCTCGACAGCGTCGCAGAATTGCTGCTGGTCCGCGGCGTCACCCCGTCCCTGTTATTCGGCGCCGACGCCAACCGCAACGGGGTGATCGATCCGGCCGAACAGCAGAATGTGGCGGTCGATACCCGCTCGGTCGCAGCCCTCGGCTGGTCGGCCTACTTGACCGTGCATAGCCTGGAAAACAACAAACGCGCCGACGGCACGCCGCGGATCCACGTCAACCAGGAAGACCTTGAAACGCTCTATTCCGAATTGGGCGAGGCACTCGGCAGCGACGATTGGGCCAGCTTCATCGTCGCTTACCGGGTGAGTGGGCAAGCGGGGGCGGCAGCGGCGGACGCGGACGCGGGTTCCGGCGAGGACCGCTCGGGGGCCTCCCCAGCCAACGACGAAGCGAACGGCGATCCCGAAAATGCCGTCCCCTGGACGGCTGCGGCGCTCGATTCGATCGACCTGAGCGGAGGCGGAAGCAACGAATTGTCGCAACTGCTCGATCTGGTCGGGGCGACCGTCACGGTCGGCCAAGGCGACGACGCCCAAACCTTCGCCTCACCCTTCAGCGAAGCGTTGGTCGACATGGCCGAGTACATGCCGGCTTTGATGGGAAACTTGACGACCCAGGATTTTGAAACGATGCCGGGGCGGATCCATCTCAACCAGTGCCCGGCCGACCTGCTCCGCGGCGTCCCCTTCCTCGATCCCGAAGTCGCCGAAGCGATCATCGAAGCCCGCGCCGAACAGACCGACAGCGAGAACCGCCGCTACGAGACGTGGCCGCTGGTCGAAGGCTACGTGACGACCGCAGAGATGCGGCAGCTGATGCCTCTCTTTACCATGGGAGGCGACGTGTACCGGGCCCAGATCGTCGGCTACTTCGAAGCGGGCAACCAATCGAGCCGCGCCGAAGTCGTGATCGATGCCACCACCGTCAATCCGAAAATCATCCTCTATCGAGACCTCAGTCACCTCGGACGCGGGTTCGACCTGTCGGTGCTGGGGCTCCGCGGGGCCGACGCCTTGTCAGCCAGCGAAACGGACCGTCTGGGCCGCGGACAATTATGATGGAACGCATCCTCGACCGCCCGCTCCCCAAGGGCGTGCGGTCGGCTGAACCGTTGAATCAGGACACCTGAATCGGGACATCCATGGCAAAAAAACTGGCAATTGACTGGGACGAGCACGAATTGCGAATCGTCGCCGGGCGGACCTCGCCCAGCGGCGTGACGATCAGCGATGCGTGGACCCTCCCGCTGGAATCGCCGGAGCCCGCGGCGGTCATCGAAACGCTCCGCACGGGGTTGGCCGAGCGGGGCTACGGCAAACAACCGGTGCTGCTGGCGATCGGTCGCGGCAAGGCCGAACTGCGGCAATTGAAGCTCCCTCCGATCCCGCTGGCCGAGCTCCCCGAAGTGGTGCGTTTCCAAGCGACGCGGGACTTCGCCACCTCCGGCGACCGCGCGATCACCGACTTCGTGCCCTCGCGGATCAGCGACGACCAGGTCGAAGTCGTCGCCGCGGCGCTCGATCCGCAGCAGCTCGACCAACTGAAAAAAGTGTCGGAAGGAGCCGGGCTGGAAGTCCAACGCGTCGCCTTGCGCCCGCTCTCGGCCGCCGCCCTGTTTGCCGCCCAGCAGCCGACCGCAGGGGAGGTGGTGTTGATCGACCTGCTCGCCGATGACGCCGACATCGTCGTCCTCCGTGAGGGGCAAGCCCGCTCGGTTCGCTCGGTGCGCTTGGCCGGCGATCCCGGCCCACGTTCGAAACTGCTTGCCGGCGAAGTACGCCGCAGTTTGATGGCCTGTCGGACCGCCAGCGACGATTCAGAAAACGCCCGCCGCCTGCTGATCTGGGGCAAAGCGGCCGTCCACGCCGAAGACGTCCGCGTGCTGGCCGAGCAGAGCGGTTCGTCGGTCGAGACGATCGATCCCCTGGACCTGGTCGAGCTCGATTCCAAATTGCGCGCGGCACCCCCGGAACACAGCGGTCGCTTCGCCCCCTTGATCGGACTGCTGCAGGTCGACGAAGCGGGCAGCGACCTGATGCTCGACTTCCTCAATCCACGGAAGCCGCCGGAGCCGCGAAATGATCGAGCCCGGTATGCGTTGTTCGGCTCCCTCGCCGCCGCCGTGGTCCTGCTGATCGGTTACCTCGTCTGGAACAACCTTTCTCAGCGGGACACGCAGATCGCCGACCTGCAGGCGCAACTGGATGCCATGTCCGAGACGGTCGAGCTGTCCGAAGCCCAGGTGGCCAAGGTCGCCAAGGTCGATGAGTTCCTTAGCGGCAACGTCGTCTGGCTGAAAGAAATTCGCCGCGTCGCCGAAGAGATGCCGCCATCCGATCAAGCGATCCTGACCAGCTTGGCGGCGATGGTCCCTCCCCGCAGCGGCGGCGGTCAGCTGACGCTGGCCGGTGCCGTGACCCGGCCCGATGTGATCGACGCGCTGGAAGCTTCCTTGCGCGATGACCAGCATCGCGTGCTGGGAGAAGGGGCGACCGCCGCCAGTTCCGAAGGCCCCTATGACTGGGGATTCCGCGAAACGGTCGTGCTCGACCCGTCAGCTGTCCAGGCGATGCGCCGCCAAGCCGATCAAACGCCGCTGGCACCCCCGACCGCTGCTCCCGCCCACGCCGACTCGCCTGTCGTGGCCGATACGGATAACGACGCCGACACCGACGGGGATGGCGACGCCGATGCGGATCAAGATCCCGATGCCGACGCCAACGTCGCCGCGGCGGCCGTCGGGGAGGCGGATGCGGCGGCCAGCGCGCCCGCACCGGACGAGGCCGCAGCCGAAACCCAAACGAATGAAACGGAAACGACCGAAGCCGCAGGGACCGAAGCCCCAGGGACCGAAGCCCCAGGGACCGAAGCCCCAGGGACCGAATCGGCAGGGACCGAACCGGCAGCGACCTCGGAAACGCCCGCGGACGGCACGACCGAGACGCCGACGGCGTCGCCGGAGGATCTCCAATGAATCAGCGCGAAAAGCTTTTAGCGATCGGGGTCGGCGGCTTGCTGGCGATCATCGGTCTGCAGTGGGGGCTGAACAAATACAACCGCGCGATCGCGCTGCGGGATACCCAGATCGATTCGTTGATCATGGAGGTCGACACCGCGATGCAGCGACAGAATCGCGGGATCGAGGCCGGGCAGCGGATGGCGCATCTGCTCGACCGTTCGCTACCCAGCGACGCCGACAAGGCGCCCAGCGTCTACACCTCGTGGCTGCTCGACCTGGTGACCGAAACCAACCTGAGCAATGCCGACGTCCGCTTCGTCAACGCGATGCCGCAAGGGGATCTCTATCGCAAATACGCCTTCAGCCTGGCCGGGCGGGGAGAGCTGGACGAATGGGTGCGACTGCTGCATGCCTTTCATGCGATGGATTACCTGCACCGCATCCGCTCGATGGATGTCGGCCGGGCTCGGGAAGGAGGGCTGTCGATCAAGATGTCGATCGAAGCGGTCTCACTGAACGCCGCCCCGACCGACCAGCCTCCCCCGGCAACGCCCTCGCCAGCGATCGCGGCGGACGTCGAGGCCTACTTGCAGCCGATCCTCAATCGCAATTTCTTCGCGCCCCCCAACCAGGCTCCCCGCTTTGCCGCCGAAGAGCGTCTGGAAGCGATCGTCGACGAACCGTTTGAGGTTGCGGTGAAGTTTGACGATCCCGAAGGAGACCCGATCGAATACTCGCTGGCCGGCGAGGTGCCCGCAGGGGTGACGATCGACCGGCAATCGGGACGGCTCCAGTGGCGTCCTGAGACCAAGGAAACGCTGGAGGTGCTGGTCCGCGCTCGCGACCAAGGCTGGCCGGCGCAGACGACCGAACAACGGCTGGCCATCAATGTCGTCGATCCGCCTCCGCCGGAGGAACCGGAGCAGGCCCCGATGGCCTTCGACGAAGCGAAGCAGGCCGTCCTGACCGGTCTGGTCGGCCGCCAGGGAGAATGGGTCGCGTGGGTGAACCTGCGGACCCGCGGCGAGATCTTGAAGCTGAAAACGGGCGACCCGTTCGAAATCGGCTCGCTGCAAGGGACCGTCGTCGACGTCACCGAACGCACCGCGGTACTGGAAGTCGCCGGGCGCCGCTTCCCGATCCAACTCGACGGCAACCTCGCCGAGGCTGCGGCCCGCAGCCAACTCGACTGAACGCCGCTCCGAAGGGGGGTTTAAAAAGCTGCCCACCCGGTTCGGTTGGGTGGTGAAAATGTTCCCGTAGCAGGATCCGTCTTGCCCGCCGTGGTTCAGCCGGCGAAGCCTTTTTAGTCCCCCCTCCCCCAACCCGTTCGCGCGAAAAACGTTGCCATCACGGACAACATGACCGCGAACGGGTTGGGGGAGGGGCGAAGCCGAGGCTCACTCGGCGTCACGATATCGCCCCGAGACCAATGTCCGTGTTTGTCCAGCTTGGCACATTTCCATCCGGCCACCGGTTCGGGCCTCTCGCCCCGATTGGGGCGATTTGGCGGTTTTTTAAAAACCTCAGAAAGTGCTCTGGCCCGCCGGCTGTGGTTTTGGTTAGGTTCCTCGCAGGCTCCCCGCGATGCGGAAGGTTCCGCCGTTTGAGGCCGAAGGACCGGGGACGATATGAAGCTGCCTGTTCCCCCAGGGATCGTGGGGAACTGCGTGTCAAGGAGGACGCTTGTGCAAACCTTTAAAACCGCTCTGGTTGTCGTACTGTTACTGACCGTGATGTACGGCGCCTACGTCTCACTGACGACGCCGCCGCCAGACAATCTCGACGAGCTCGAGGGTCTGATCACCGATCTCGAGACCCTCGAAGAGGGCGATCTGGGGATGGATAGCGGCGATGGAGCCTCCTTCGCGATCAGCGATGGAGAGCTGAGCGATAGTCCCGATTTCGGCCCCGCGGTCGACATGGGGACCCCCGCCGCGCCGTCCTCCGCCCCTGCAGGCGAAACGCCCGCCATCCCGACCGGTGTGACGGAAAGCCTCAGCGATGCCGGGGCCGCGCCGGCGACCGACTGGGCTGCTCCCGAAGCCAAGCAAACCTCGGGCCTGTCCGCGCCGCCGTCCCTGGCAGCCGCCGGACCGAAAGCCCTCCCCAAACCTTCGGACGCGACCCCCGAAGTGCAGATCGATCCGGCCCGCGAATACCCGCGGACCGCCCAAGCCTCCTTTGATCTGCCCGACCCCGCCTCCTTGGGCGACACGTCGATTTCTGACCCGTCTTCCGCATCGCCGTCCGACCGCGACGGCGGCTCCTCGCCAGAGGAAGCGACCGCCGCCGCCTCGGAGGATCGCCGGCCACCCAGCGATCCGGAAAGCCTGGCCGCCTCGGAACCGGACGCCAGCTCTGACGCGGGATCCGATGCCGGCAAGCCGGTCCCGGGCAACCGCGGGCTGGCCAACGCGATCAAGTCGGCCGACCGGCTGGTCGAAGCCGACCAGATGAAGCAAGCCTTGGCGACACTGAGCGTCTTCTACAACAGTCCTGACCTGGCCCCCGAAGAACGGGAAACGCTGCTGCAGCGACTCGACCCCTTGGCCGGCGAAGTGATTTACTCGCGTCGCCACTTGCTGGAACAACCGCATCGCGTCGGTCAGAATGAAACCTTAATGGAAATCGCCGCCGAGTACGATACGCCCTGGCAATTGTTGGCCAACATCAACGGGATCGATGACCCGGTCGTGGTGCTTCCGGGGACCGAATTGAAAGTCGTCCGCGGGCCCTTTCGCGCGGAGGTCAACCTCGCCCGGTCGGAATTGACGATCTTCCTGGGCGAATCGTACGCAGGCCGTTTTCCGATCGAGGTCGGTTCGGACCCGGCGCCGGAGCCGGGAACCTACACGATCCAGGACAAACAAACCGCCAAGACCTATTACGATGCGACGGGCACGCCGATCCCGCCGGGCGACAGCCGGAATCCCTTCGGCGACGTCTGGTTGGATCTGGGCAAACAGATGTGCATCCACGGCCGGGCCAGCGCCGGGGCCGCCTCGAAAGCGGGCTGCATCAGCCTGCAGCCGACCGATGCCCAGGACTTGTACGCGATCCTGACCCAAGGCGCCTCGGTCACCGTGCGGCGTTAAGGGCGGGCGACGTGAAGCGATCGTTCAGTAATCACGTGTTGGTCTAGTCGCCGTGTCGTAGCTCGCGGGCCCTCCCCTCGCTGAGGCTCGACCCTCGCAGGGGAGAGGGTGTCGCAGGAAGCAAGGCCGAGTTGGGATGGTAATCGTGGCGCTGGCCCTCACCTCGCTGAGGCTCGACCCTCCCAGGGGGGATGTCGCAGAGGAAAGGGTGTCGGCCTGGGCCTCCCGCTGCGGTCCGCCCTGGCATACGATCCTGTCACGACTTCGATTCGGAATCGCATCCCTCTCTGATCGGACCCGCTGCATTTTCATGACCGCTTACGACCGCAACGCGCTGATGCAATTACTGCGCAGCGAAGCCTTACAGTTTGGCGAATTCACCTTGGCGAGCGGCAAGACCGCGTCTTACTACCTCGACTGCCGCCGCCTGACGCTCCATCCGCAAGGGGCCAATCTGATCGCCGCCGGGATGCTCGAACGGATCGAACGGGAACCCCCCCTCCCTGCCGCCGTGGGCGGGATGGCGATCGGGGCCGACCCGATCACCGCCGCGATCGTCACCGTGGCCGGCCAACGAGCTCTCCCGCTGAAAGGTTTCATGGTCCGCAAGGAACCGAAAGGGCACGGGATGGGACGCCAGGTCGAAGGCCCCGTCGAACCGGGCCAGCAGGTGGTCATCGTCGAAGACGTGATCACCAGCGGC
>CAYNVI010000119.1:0-10542 GCA_964400585.1 uncultured Pirellulaceae bacterium
GATGAGGCCGAGCATGTCGAGAGTTAGAAGGACCATGCCGCCAGCAAATCCGCCGGCGAGAAAGCTCCAGCCGGACGCCCAGCGGGCAACGCTCTTAGCACAGTTGCGCGGACTGGCGAGACCTTCCGCAACGACCTTGGCAAATTGCGCGACTTGCCATTGGCTGATCTGACGGCAAGCTTCGCGGGCAATCGGATCGCTCCGCCGTGGATCGGGGTTACCACCTTGATGCTCCAAGGTATGAAAATGCCGTTCGAAACCGACGGTAACGACGCCGGGGAAGAGACAGCCATCGCTGCCGACGGCAAAGGTGCAGACGCGGGTGGTGTCGGTTTGCAGGGCGAGCACCATCAGATCGGACATCAGCTCGATATATTCGGCCTGCAGTTCCGGATCGGCGTTGGAGGCGCGTTCCATGTCGTTGTAATCGTCGGGACTTTCGGGGATTCCGTGAGGGGCCCGAATCTCTTTGCCCACGCCATCCTCCGCCATCGCGTTGGATTGGGCTTCGAGCAAGGCGAGTCGTCGTTCGACCGAGTGAACGCTTTCCAGGTACTGATCGAGCTTTCGCCGGTCGGTCGCGCCGACGTGACGTTGCAGGCGACGTGCGTCCTCCAACACCAAGTCGAGCACGCTTTGTTCGATCGAATCACTTTTGCCCGGCTGTTCCGTCGCCGCCGCTTGACGCTGCCTGCGGACCTCCCAGTCGGGCGCGACCGGAGGGCGGCCTCGGAACATCCGATCGAAAGCGACCCGCGGGTTCGCTTCATAGGGAACCGGTTCGCCGTTGGAACGGAACGAATAACGCCAGGCTGACCGCCGGGTCGCCAATTCCAAGCTGGGCAGCAGCGTTTGATGACCGATCTGCTCGGCGACCGCTTGGTCGATCGAAACGCTTGTGTGCGGCTTGCCGTCCTCCTTCTTTCCCTCGGGAGCTCCCGTGAGGTGGATATAAGAGCAGTGTTCGTGGGCGTTGACGTTTTCGATACGTCCATGATGCGCCAGTCCGGAAAGCACCAGCAGGTCGTCGCGGTGCGATTCCAGTGGTTGCAGGATCGAAGGGAGCTTGTCCAGCCGCCCCTCGGCTGCGGGCTTCCACGACTCGATCACCGTTCCTCCTGCCACGCTGAAGATCGCCAGTCGCAGCGGGACGACCGATTGGGAGCCGCCGGCTCCCAGCGAGCGAGGTGTCATCGCCTCGAGCCACGGCAGCGTGAAGGCCGCACCGGTGCCACGAAGCAAGTTTCGGCGGGACAGACGTTTGGCTAACATGAGATCTCCCGGAAGGCGGGCGGCAAGCTGGCCGGACGGTGGATGGCGTGGAAAAGTGAGTTGTGTGAAAAAGTGGATGGGGGAACTTCAGCAGCTGGCAGCTGCGGCCAAGGAGCTTAGGGCGACGCGCGGCGAAACCGGAACGGAAAGCTTTCGATCACGCCGAGCAGCAGCTCGCGGGTGCGGTACTGTTGCGTTTGGAGACGCTCGATCACCTGGGTGACGCTGGATCGATCGTAATAATCGAGGTCGCGTCCCAACGCATAGATCATCACCTGTTCGGTCAGGTTGCGGGCAAATTCGTCTTTCTGGTCCAGCAAGTGTTGACGAAGTTCTTCCACGCCCGTCACTTTCCTGCCATCGGGCAGCTCGCCCGAAGCGTCGATCGCCCGGCCGTTCCGTTCCCTTTCCCATCGGCCGATCGGATTGAATCGGTCGAGTGCGAAACCGAGGGGATCCATCTTGCGGTGGCAACCCGCGCAGCTGGACGACTCGTCGGCATGGATCGCCAGCAGCTCGCGAAACGAAGCGGCATCGGATTTGTCGCCTTGCCCGTTGATCTGTTCGACATTTGCGGGGGGAGGCGGCGGTGGGTCGCCGAGCATCACATCCAGGACCCACTGCCCCCGGCGGGTGGGACTAGTGCGATCGACGTGCGAGGTCATCGCCAGAATGCCCGCCATGCCTAGCAGGCCTCCTCGTTCGCGGCGGCGCCTATCGATCGCATGTTCGCGCCATCCGTGCTTGAGGTGGCCCATCCGATAAAACAAAGCCAGGTCGCGATCGATGTACGTGTAGTCGCTGTCGAGAAGGTCGGTGATGGGACGGTTTTTTGCGACCAAGTTTTCAAAAAAACGCAAGATCTCGCCGCGCATGCTGCTGCGTAAGGTCGCGGTGAATTTGGGAAAATGGTCCTCGCTGGGAAGGGCATGATCGAGTTCCTCCAGATGCAACCACTGGACCGCAAAATCCTCCAAGAAATGCTTGACGCGGGGATCGTCCATCATCCGTTCCGCCTGGGCTCGCAGGATGCTGGGCTCGGAGAGCCGCCCGGCATCGGCCAGCTTTCGCAGTTCATCGTCGGGCATCGTGCCCCATAAGAAATAACTCAGCCGACTGGCCAAAGCGTGATCGTTCAGCGGCACGCCGGTGTTGGAGGGCTGGGAAGCCTGGGGCGGGGAGCTGTCCGCAGGAGGCGTGGGATGCGGTTGGGATTCGATGCGGAAGAGGAAATGGGGAGACAACAAGGCGGCTTGCAGCATGGGACGAATCGAACGCTCGAAACCGAATCCTCGATTTCGCGCCAGCGCGTAGAGCTGCATCAGCCGCTCGATCTCGTCGTCGCCCAGTGGGCGACGGAACGCCTGCTCCGCGAATCGCGTGATCGTCTCCCGGGCGGCTGCGGCAGGGTCCTCACCGGGCGGGGAGACAAAGACACGATCGTGGGCCGCCTGGTCGACGGAGACCCCCGATGCCGGCACCGGCCCTGCGAGCGAGACCTGACGCAGGACGAGGTATTTGAAACGGGTGTCGGACCATTTGGGCCCGTGTGCGGGATTGAGATACCGCAGCGTCAGTTCGGCCGGACCGCGGGGAAGACGAATGAGCGAGTCGGACCATTCGAGCGGGCGCTTTGCGGACTTGTCTTTCTTGTCCGCCTGCTGGGCGACGAAGCTGATCACCTTCTTCGTCTTGCCCGCCAGCGCGATCGCCACATCCGCTTGGTAGTTCTGCCAGTGGACGCCATTGAAGGCATAACCTTGCAAGGCGAGACGGTACGCGCCTGCCATCGGTATGTCGACCGCGATCGATGTTTCCGCCGTCACGCGCAGGTGCCGCTGCGATGCCTCGGTTTCGATCGGCGGAGGGAGTGGCTCGTCGCCGGCTGCAGGCATTTCGCCGAGGCCTTCGAAGGAAAGCTCGGTCGCGCTCCAGGATTGACGAAGCGCTCGTTCGGCGATCACCCGATCGAGCATCTCGTCGGCTCCGGCGACGTATTTCTCCATTTGGGTCGGCGGGATCTCCAGCACCGTGGCGACCGAATCGTAGCCGAAGGCGCGGGGGTCCTGTGTCAGACCGACGCGCGCCGCCACGTCGAAATCGATCCCAAACAAGTCCCGCATCGTCTGGTTGTATTGACGACGGGTGAGACGCCGAAAGACCAGGGGGCCGGGATCGAAAGGTGGAAGGTGATCGAGGATGTTAGTCGTCTCGGCGACCCAACCGATCAGCGTTTCGCGTTCCTGAGGGGTTGGTTGGAGCCCATCGCTGGGGGGCATCTCCGCCGACCGCTGGGTGCGCGCCGCTTTCTGCCAAGCTTTCAGGTTGGAAAACTGCGCGGTGGCTGACAACGCGTCGTCCAGCACGATGCCGCCTGCGGCGGCCGTCTCCGCATGGCAGTCGATGCAGTACGTTTGGATGATCGGGGCGATCTTTTCCTCAAAGATGGCCGTCTGCTTCTGCAAGGCCGCGGGCAGGGGGCCTGAAGTCGCCGGGGCGGAAATCGCATCACGACCCCAGCCGACCGCCACCAGGAAGCCGCACACGAGCAACCGAGCAACGGCGGCTGTGCGGCGGGAGACATCTTGGTCAGTCAAATGCTTGGCCGATACAATTGCGAGCATGTCCAACGACGAGAGATGGATTCGAGCAAGCCTCATTCTAACCGATGGCGCGAGGCGGAAAGGTCTTCCGAGACGCTCGATTCCTGCAGGGCGTCCCAGAACTCACCCGGGGTGAGCACAGCGATCCGTAACTCGCCGCGATGATCGAGGAGATGCCGGTCATTGGAGATCAGGGGGGCTCCGGTCACGTCGCTCAAGGCGGCGAACTTGCGATCCTCGGCATCGGGGATGATCTGGAAAGCCTCGGGAACCGTGATCGCCTCGACCGCTTCCTCATCGCGGAACAACGCGGCAAAACGTTCCCAGTCAAGCGGCGGGATTTTGCTGATCACGTGTTTGGTTTCGCGCCACGTCGGCCGGTTCCAAGCCAACCGGATGCGCCCCGCCTCGATCGCTTCCACGATCCGCGCCGCCCGGCTTCGCGGGTTGAAGCCGGCGGCGACGAAGACGTTCGTGTCGAGGACCACGTAGGGCCGGTTCCGGGCGTGACCTTCCACAGGAGCTTCCTCTGAGGGACGAAGGGATTTGTTTCTTCAGCATCCCGTGGTGGGACGCAGGATGTTGAGTTTAGCAGTGACGAGCAAAAAAAGCGGCGGGGACCGGGGCCAACGCCACCTACCTTCGCATCGTCCGTGACCTTTTTGTTAGCGGAGCGGCGCGAGCCGCCCGGTATTTCTTGAGGATTTACTTTGCGAAACCGGACGGCTCGCGCCGTTCCGCGACAAAGTAGATGGTATGGGATCGAGGCGCGTGGTTCGCGCCGCCGGACGGGTCCGAGACGGCGGTGTCGAACTAGCGGTTGGCATTTTCGGCGGTTTCTTCGTGCTCGCCGTTTTCCTCCTCGGCCTCCTCGAGCGTTTCCCAGCCTTCATGGATCACCAGCGCGGCAATCACGAGGGCAGCGGCCGAGTCGATCCACCAAAGCTGCCAAAGGAAGTTCGCGCCAAGTCCGATCAGCAGGGCGATCGACAGCAGCAGGCAAGCGAGGGTCTCTTTGGCGTCGGCGATGAGGCTGCGGCTACCGATCCGCCGCGCGATCCGGTACTTGGCGAGGAACAGGAGCGGCATCACGAGGAGCGACGCCACGGCCAACAGCAGGCCGATCCGACTCGTTGCGGGGGCTTCCTGACGGATCAGGGCGAGGCCGGCGTCGACGACCACGTAAGCGCCGAGCGCGAAAAAAGAATAGGCAACCAGGCGGGCGGCCCGTCGCTCCACCCGCTCGAAAGCTTCGGCTTGGTCATCGACTGCAAATCGCCAGAACCGCCAGATCATCACGGAGCCCGAGAGCGATTCGATGAAACTGTCCAGCCCGAAGCCGAGGAGGGCATGGCTGCCGGACTGCTGGGCCGCAAAGATGGCGATGCCACCCTCCGCCAGGTTGTAAGCGACGGTGAACAGCGAAAGGCCGAGAGCTTGTCGTTGCAGCGATGGCATGGGGCAGCGATGGCATAGTGCAGGGGGGGCACGGCAAGCAAGGCAGCGGTCGGTTTTCGCAGGCTCCCGCGGGTGCTCTCGATTCTAGCCGGCGGGCTACAGCCGCATCACCAAGCCGAAGTCGACCACGTGCACGCTCAAGCGGTTGGTGATCGACGATCCCGGTACCTCCCCGACCCCGGGAAGGATTACGGGGCCCGTCCGTTCGGATTGCGGGAAATAGGCATATCCGCAACTGATCGCCAGGTTTTCCTGCAACTGGTACGAGCAACTGGTCGCGACTTGATGTTGATAGATCAGCGGGGCGGCGGTGGAAAAGAACGAATCTGCGGCGGCGACCGGATTCTGGTTGTAGGCGTACCCGAAGCGACCGTAGAGCCGCTCGCTCAGTTTTCGCTGCGCGCCCATTCCGACCGCGAAGACGTTGCGGTAACCGAGGCCTTGCAGCTCGAAGGTGGCTGGATCATATGCCGCAGGGTCGCCAAAGCCATCGCTGTTGGCATAGTCGAAATAGCGGGCATCGAGGGCAAAGAGCCAGTCGTTTCCGGGGGCATACGAAACGCCTCCGGAAACGATCAGGGGAAGGTCGATTTTTGCCGTCAAGCGGCGGGGGTTACCGGCCGCGTCTTCGCCCAAGAATTCGAATTCATCCATCCAGGTGGGGCTCCGTAGCGAAGCCCCCCAACGCCAATGCTCGTTCTGGATGTAGTACATCCCGAGTTGGCAGCCGCCGCCCCAGCGATACTGGGTGGCCCGCCCCGAAGCGTAGGAACCATCCGCGTTAGGCGAGTCAAAGACGAAAGGCTCCAAACTGATCTGACCGGTCGTGAACAAAGGGCCTGCGGCGAAGGAGAGCTGATCGGAGACGGCGTAGGAGAGGACCGGCGAAATCTGCAGGAAGGTTGCTTCCGAGCTAACGCGTCCCAGGCCGGCCGGCGGCGGAGCCAGCACCGGGTTGGTGGGATCGGCAGGGAGGCTGGTCTTGAAGCCAGCGACCGCGTTGAGGCCGAGGCCGAAAGTCAAGCCTGGCTGCGACGTGCGATGGACCCAACCGACGTTGGGCACCGGAAAGGTTCCCGCCTCGCCTTCGGTCGACCCGCCCACTGCGCCGACGTTCGAGGCGACCTCGTGATCGATGAACAGCATATCAAAACTGACGGACAACTCCGATTGCGGCAGCCCGCTGATGGCGGCAGGATTCCAGTAGAGTGCCCCGAGGGCGTCGAGGGGGGCCGCGGTCGAGGCTCCGCCCATGCCGCGGTGGACCGGGCCCGCCGAGTTAAGGATCGCGCCCTGCCCCCAAGCGACCCGCGTGGTGGCCAACAGGGCCACCAGCAGGATGCCTTGAAACAGCGGCCCGCGAGGGCACAGGAACATAGCCGTTCTCCGGGTGAGGGCGATGGCGGATCTTGGGAGCCGTTTTCCTTAACCCACTCCCGGTCCTCTTCTGCTCCCTCTATCGGCCGGTCGTACCGGTTTTCTTGAATGTACCGGTTAGGTTGCCAGGGACGATCTCTAAGGCATTTCCAGCGGGGCGACCGTTTCCCGCTTGCCGGTGGCGACGGAGCGGTAGATCGCTTCGATCACCAGCTGATCCCGCAGGCCTTCTTCTCCGGGGACTTTGCTAGGGCTGCCCGTTTGAATCGCTTCGGCAAAGGCATCGATTTCCTTCGCGAATTGATCGATCTGCGGCAAGTCCAGCTTGCGATCGCCGGCGAAGCCTTCGATGCCACTGTAGCTGTAGGCGGGTTCCAACCCGAACTGCCCCTTCTCGGCGGTGGCGACGAATCGATTGAGGCCGTTAAAGCCGTAGGTGGTGGAGCAGTTGGCGGCCACGCCGCCGGGAAAATCCATGTTCCACAAGATCGTCTCGTCGACCTCGGCAAACTTTTCCGGATCGGTTTTCAATTCACGGGCCATCACCGATTGGGGTTCTTCGCCGGTTAGATAGCGGCAGGCTTGCAGGGCGTAGATCCCCACGTCCGGCAGGGCACCGCCGCCGGCAAGTTCTTGTTCCAGTCGCCACCGTCGCAGGTCCCCCGGCGGATAGTCGGCGATCTGAAAGCCGAAGGCGGCATCGATGTGGCGCAGTTGCCCAAAGGTCGCTTCGCGCGCCAGCCGCATGCATTCCAAGTGATGCGGCTCGAATTGACAGCGGTAAGCCACCCCCAAGCGGACCTGAGCATCCTGGCACGCTTGGATCATGTGGCGGCATTCTCCGGAACTGACCGACATCGGCTTTTCACAGAAGACATGCTTGCCGGCCCGGGCCGCCCGAATCGTGAATTTCTCATGCATCGCATTCGGGAGGACCACGTAGACCACATCGATCTCGGGGTTCTCCGCGATCTGGTCAAAGTTGCGGTAGTTGTACGTGTTCTTTTCGGAGATCCCGTATTTTTGCTGCCACTGCTGCGGTTTCGATTCGGAGCCGCTGACGATGCCGACGAGTTTCGCCCGCGACGTGTTGGCAAAGGCAGGGGCCAGTTGGTTGGTGCTGAGCCGCCCGAGACCGACCAAGGCGAAGCCGAGTTGGTCCTTCGTTTCCTCGCCTTGCGCGAAGAGGCGGGGAGCGAGTTGAGCGGCGGCGGCAAGCGTGGCGGCGGACGAGACAAACTGGCGACGAGTGGACATCGAGAGAACTCCTGAGCGAGGGTAAAGCGAGGATCATCGGAACGTGATGCAGTGCGACGTTGAGCCGTGCGACGTTGAGCCGTGCGAACGCGAAGCAACCTGGCGAGACGAGCCATGCATCGCTCACTGTTTCACGTCATACCTGACGCGGCCATATACCTGACGCGGCCATGCCTGATACCTGACGCGGCCATGCCTGATACCTGACGTGGTCGTGGCTGATGCGAGGTGTGAGGGCCGCGGCGGCCACCTCCCGGTTGGCGCCGGCCGCGGTCGGCGCGCCACGTCTGCCCGGCCGGATCAGCGTGTGCGAAAAGGGGGCCATGCTGCGCAGCGTCCCGTCGGAAACGGCGCGGAGGCCGCTGCCGGCGAGGCGGATTGAGCCCGCCTGGCCGGCGTTTCAACGTCTCGCCCTGGCAGGTTGGCAGCCGCGGCGAGGAAGCAGCCGCGGCGGGTTGGCAAGCGGACACGTCGGGGGACAAGCGGACACATCGGGGGACTTGCGCGATCTCCGACCACCATGGGCGGCCCGCCGCCGGCTTTCGAAAAGAGGCACGGCAGTTGCAATGCTCGGACGATCGTGAAGAGCCGCAACGTGGTCCCAAACGCGTTGCCAGGAACTTGTTTGCTTCTGAAACGACTAACCGAGGAGATTTGATTATGATGATGTGGAAAAGCACAATCGTGGCTGTCGCGGTGGGTTTAATGACACCGCTGGCATCTGCTGCTCCTCAGGACGATCAGGAAGATGCCCCGCGGCCTTACCAACGGCCGGATGCCACCTGGATCACCATCGACGGAACCGTCGACAGCGTCTCCGCCGATTCCTTCGTGCTCGACTACGGCCCCGGTGTGATCACGGTCGAGATGGACGACGGGGATCGCGATGCGGATGCTTACAAGCTGATGGAGGGCGATAAGGTTCGTGTCAGCGGGATGATCGACGACGATCTGTTCGAACTCCGCACGATTGAGGCGGGGAGCGTCTACATCGAATCGTTGGGGACGTACTTCTACGCCAGTTCGATCGACGAAGAAGATCGCGACGTCTTTGTGACCTACACGACCCCCGTCATCGTCTCCGACACCGTCCTGCAAGGGACCGTTTCGGCGGTGGAGGACGAAGAGTTCGTCCTGAATACCGGCTCGCGACTGGTTAACGTGGAAGTCGAAGAAATGCCGTACAACCCGTTGGACGACATCGGTTATCAGAAAATCGAAGTTGGCGATCGGGTCAGCGTGACCGGCGAGATGGATACCGATTTCTTTGAAGCGGAACGCGAATTCGTGGCCAGAAGCCTGATCACGCTGGACGACAATGACAGCTAAGGGTTTCACTGTTACGATCTTTGCTGAGGCGTGTCGAACGGGCTGGCTGCTGCGAAAGTGGTCAGCCTATTCGGCCGCGCGGCCGCTCGGCGGGCACACAAGATTCGGCTCTCAGCGGGGGCGACCTTTCCGCTTGTTCATTCCTTCAGCTCTCCCCTCCCGATGAACACCTCCGACCACGCCTCTGAACGCAGCGAGTTTTGCCAAGAGGGCTATCGACAAGCCATCGGTTTGATCGGCGAATGTTGGACCGAACATGGATTCTTGGCGACACCCACCGAGCATGACAATTACCGCCGCGTTTGGGGGCGGGATAGCGCCATCATTGGAATCGCGGCGCTCTTGAGTGGCGAGCGCGAACTGATCGATGGCTGTCGTTGTAGCCTGGAGACGTTGGCCAAGTACCAAGGGCCCCACGGTGAGATCCCCAGCAACGTCGATCCTCAGACCGAACGGGTCAGCTACGGGGGAACGGCGGGACGGGTCGATGCCAACTTGTGGTTCTTGATCAGCTGTGGGCTGTACTGGCGGGCGACCGAGGACGAAGCGTTTTTGCAACGGATGCTGGAACCGATCGAGAGGGTTCGGTTTTTGTTGGGGGCATGGGAATTCAACACGCGAGGGCTGTTGTACGTGCCTCCCACGGGCGACTGGGCCGATGAGTATCTGCAGAGCGGTTATGTGCTGTACGACCAGTTGTTGTATCTCCAGGCGCAGCGCGAGTGCAGCCATATGCATCAAGCGCTGCATGACACGCCCGACCATCAGCTCGACGACCGCTTGGCGCGGCTTAAGCATTTGATTCAAGCCAACTATTGGCTGTGTCACGGAGACAAGACGCCTGACGACCTGTACCACGAAGTCCTGTTTGAAAAAGGCCGAAAGGCTTTCCCGCGGCGAGGCGGTGAATACTGGATGCCGTTTTTTTCGCCGTTCGGTTACGGGTATCGCTTTGATGCGATGGCGAATGCCTTGGTGATGCTGTTGGACGTCGCGGATGCAGAACAAGCCGATAAGGTCGATCAGTACATTGCCGAATCAGTGGTCCATGACGAGGTGATGATGCTGCCCGCCTTCACTCCTGTGATCACGCCCAAGGATGAAGAGTGGGACGATCTGCAGATCACCTTTTCCCACACCTTCAAAAACGCGCCTTACGAATATCACAACGGAGGCTTGTGGCCGCTGGTGACCGCTTTCTACGCGGCCAGTCTTGCCGAACGCGGGAAAGATGCGCAGGCACAGC
>CAYNVI010000120.1:0-10409 GCA_964400585.1 uncultured Pirellulaceae bacterium
GGGTGGCATCGGGGAGGCGGTCCTGCACGCCTTGGCCGATCAGCCCGTGCCGCTCTATTCGCTGTGTGTGGAGAAAAAACCTCGCAGTGGCCCCCCGCAGCAGCTCCTCGACGATCACGGCATCTCCGCCGCCGCGATCGTCGCCAAAGCCAAGGAAATTACCCGAGAGGACTGAGAGCCTATCCGGAAACGAGCCAACTGGCCGCGCAGCAGCTCCTTTCGTTCCCTCTCGCCCCGCGCAGCGGGGGAGAGAGGGGTAGGGTAAGGGGGTTGCCGGAGAGGCACTGAGCCAGACGACCGAGACAGACGACCGCACGCCTCAAGAGAGGGGTTCTCTCCAGCTGGGATGATGAAAAATTGGCCGAGCGGGCAAAAGGCGGTGTCGGTCGCTAGTGGCTATCGTTCCACCGAGAGGGCCTGCGGGAGGCGGGTTAATCACCGAGATTCGATTCGGTTGAACCAAATACGCCGGCTGTTCGTACTGAACATATGCGGTTACTGAACATCCGTTCGCAGGGTGAATCAAACATGGTATCTTTCAATCTCGCTCCCGATGACATCGCCGGGATGGGTGGCTGGGAATCCAACCCGGCCGATAGCGGGTCTAGGAAATCTTTGCGCCAGGACGAGCACGCCGATGCGCTCGGTACGTACCTGCAACAGATGGGGCGCGTGCAGCTGCTCTCGGCCGACCAAGAGACCGAATTGGCGAAAACGCTCGCCGAGGCGCGGAAGCGATTCCGGCAAGGGCTGCTACGGATCGATTTCGTCGCCCAGGCGGCGGTGGTCGAGCTGACGCGGGTAGCGAGCGGGCGAGCCCGGGCCGATCGATGCCTCGATTTTCCGGTCGGTGATCAGGCCGCCAAACGGAAACTGTCCGGTTTGCTGGAGCAGAACCTCCGCACCCTCCACGTGCTCTTGCCGCAGTACCGACAGGACTTTCAAGCAGCACGCGATCACGGGCTGCCGATCGAGCATCGTGCGGCCGCCTGGGAGCGGTTCGTGGGCCGGCGGGAACGGATCGTGCGGCTGATCGAGGAACTCGGCTTGCGGCTCCCCTTTATCGAACAGCATCTCGAGACCGCACGACGGTATGCCCGCCGCTTGCAGGAATTGCAGGGAACCTTGCGGGCGTTTCCGGAAACGCCCCTGGAGGAGGCCGAGCATCGGCGACTGAAGCTGCAGAAGGAATACGATTATCTGGTTCGCCTGACCCAGCAGTCAGCCGCCGGGCTCCGCAGCGGGCTTGCCGCGATCGAGGCCGACTACACGGCATACCAAGACGCCAAGCAGACGCTGACCGAGGCGAATTTGCGGCTGGTCGTGTCGGTCGCCAAGAAATACCGCAATCGAGGCGTCTCGTTTCTCGATCTCATCCAGGAAGGGAACGCCGGGTTGATGCGGGCGGTGGAAAAATTTGAGCACCGCCGCGGTTTCAAACTGTCGACCTATGCCACGTGGTGGATTCGTCAGGCGGTCGGGCGGGCGGTCGTCGACCAGAGTCGCACCGTCCGGGTCCCAGTGCACGCGACCGGCGAGATGGCGAGTCTGCGGCGGGTGAAATCGGAATTGGTTCAGAAGCTAGGTCGACCCCCGACCCGCAATGAAATCGCCAATGCAGCCAACCTCTCCGATGAGAAAATGACGGTCCTGGAGCATTCGGCCGGCGGCACGGTCAGTTTGGATCACCCCGTGGAAGCCGAATCGCCGTCTGATTTTGGAAACCTGCTGGAAGATGTGGGGCATCCCGATGCGGGCGAGTTGGTCGATGCGACCGACCTGCGTGAGCGGATGGGGCGGCTGCTGGAAATCTTACCCGAGCGGGAGCGGGAGATCGTCTCCTTGCGGTACGGCTTGGGAAACGAACGGGCTTACACGCTTTCCGATATCGCCAGCGTCTTTGGGATCAGTCGCGAACGCGTTCGCCAGATTGAGATCAAGGCGATGAACCGATTACGGGATCCAGAAGTGAGCGGCGTGTTGGTGGGTCACCTTCCCTAAACCGTCTGCTGGCGTCTCCTTCCCCCTTGCCCTCGGCTACAATGGCGGGCTGCTTCCAGCGGCCCGCCATCGCTTTGCGCCGGGTCGCTACGGGCCGTTCGTGTAGTCCGCGTTGCCCGGTCCGCGTTTGGAGATTTCCTGATGCAGCGTCGACGATTTGTTCAGCTCGGCCTCGGGGCAGCCGCATGGGCCTGTTCTGCTTCACCGGCGGCGGCGGCGAACGCCCCCACGGTCTCCGCCGCCGAGCCTGTGCTGCCGCGCAACCGTGTGCCGCTGTCGTTCATCATCGACGATTCCACCTGCCTGGTGAACATGGCCCACTACGCCATGCCGCAGTTCGCCGCGGCTTGGCCGCAGCGGGCGAGCTACCAGAAACCGTGGCAGCGCTGGCCCCGCGAGATTCCCGATGCCTTTGTCCGCGAATTTGGTGAGTGGTCGGCCGAGCACGGCGTCAAAGGGAAGTATTCGATCGTCCCGAATCCCGCCTGCGTCGGTTGGCTCGATCGCGAACTGCCGGGCTGGTCGCGTTCGGCACTGCAAGACAGCTTGCGCCTGGTGCGGGAATTGATGGTGCCGCACTGGGACATCCACCCTGAAATGATCACGCATACCCGGGTGCTGGACCTCAAAACGGGCCGTCCGTTGGAGCCCGCAACGCCGGCCACGATGGAGAACTCCTTCCCGCAACAACCGGTCAGCGTCGACTTCCTGGCCGATTACCTGGCTTACGCGCTGCGGATCTTGCGGAACTGTGGACTACCCTGCGAAGGGATCACGACGCCGGGAGGATTTGGCAACCAGGTCAAATCCGAACTCGGCCTGGCCGCCTTTGAAGCGGTCCGCGATGTCTACGGCACGCCGCTGCCGCACTACTTCAAATACGTGGTCGACGGCTCCGCTTCCACGGCTCCGAAGCTGGAACACGTTCGCGATCTCGACAGCGACGACCCCCGGCTGATCGTCAACGTTCCGGCGGGGACGGGCGACTGGTTTGGCGGCTGGGACGGCGAGCGTCCGGTCGAGGGGGAACGTTACTGCAACGAGGACGCGACCGCCGGCCGGATGGTCGAGCTGATCGAACGGGGCGAGCCTGCCGTGATGCTGTGCCATTGGCCGGGCCTGTTCAACCAAGGCGCGAAAACCGGATTCGCCGCCTACCAGAACATCGTCACCGCCCTCCACGCCCGCTTTGCCGAGCAAACACTCTGGATGAAAGTTAGTGAAATCGCCCGCTACTGGGCGGCCAAGGAACTCACCCGCTTGTCTCCCCAGGGGGCCACGATCCAGCTGGACGCCCCCTTCCCCTGCCGGCGGTTCACCTTGCGAGCCAAGCTGGATCGGCCGGGGCCGGTGCGTTGGCTGGGCGAAGGAAAAAGCGTGGCATTAACCCGCTGCGAACGGGTGGCCGATCTCGATGCCGGGCAATGGTGTCCGGCGCCCGACGATGCTGCCGCCGTGCTCGTCTGCATCGACCTACCGGCGGGCATTTCTCAGCTCGAATTCCTTCCATCCGCTTCCTGATCGGCTTCGCTGCTTGCCCGTTGTAACTGTTCAGCAGCCTCGTTTTTGATTAGAATAGAGGACAACTCGACCGATCGATTCGGACCGCGCCCCACGCGTGTGGGGGGCCTCCGCCGCAGCGACTTCGGCGCTGCAACCGGCGCCATCGCGACGTCCGCCGTTCCGTTGATCCAACGGGGTGGCGCGGCTCGGTCGGGTTCCTGCCCCTAGCTACCCTCCCTTCGGTTCACGATCGTCATGGCCTTCAGCGGCCGCGTCGCCTCGCGCGATGCTGTCCGATTGTGTTCGCTGGCCGGCCTGTCCGGCAGCTCGACAAATACCCCCTTTCCGATGTCTCCCCAGCCGACGTTCGGCTTCGCCGCGAGCGCGTGCGCCAGTATCTGGGAAGACCCGTTTGGAGTCCCCTTCGCATGTTGGCATCCCTTCGCTCCGCCCTCCTTCCATCCTCGGACCCCGCGTCGCATGATCGTGGGTTCTCGGGAAGCTGGCTGCTCGTCGGGCTCGCGGTAGTGCTTGCCTGCGGTGCCCGTGCGCGAGCCGATGAGGCGGCGCGCCAGCGGGGTGAGGCGATCTATCGCCAGAGCTGTGCGGACTGCCATGGAGCGGAGGGACAAGGGGTCGAAAGTGAATACGCGAGCCCCTTGGCAGGCGACGCTTCGATCGGGGAACTTTCGGAGGTCATCGCCGACACGATGCCGGAGGCGGATCCGGAGAGTTGTGTGGGCGAAGACGCCGCCGCGGTAGCCGCCTATATCCATCACGCCTTCTACAGCGAAGCGGCACAGATCCGCAACCGTCCGCCGCGCATCGAGCTGTCCCGCTTGACCGCTAGCCAGCTGCGTCAAAGCTTGGCGGACCTCTACGCACACTTTCATCAAATCCCCTCGGTCAGCGACGCGCGGGGCGTGGAAGCGAGTTACTACAACGGGCGTCGGCGGAAGAAAGAGAACGAGAAGATCGACCGGGTCGACCCCCTGATCGACTTTGACTTTGGGCACGAAAGCCCGGGGGAAGGAATCGAGCCGAAGGAATTCGCGATCTCCTGGCGAGGCGGCCTGAAGATCGACGAGACCGGCACGTATGAAATCATTGTCCGCAGCACCTGTTCCTTTGTGATGGATTTTGGGGCGGGGGGCCGCGAACTGATCAACAACCATGTCCAATCGGGAATGAAGACCGAATTTCGCCGCCAGGTCCGGCTGACCGCCGGGCGCGTCTATCCCTTCAACATCGAATTCGTGCAGCGCGAGCGAAAGACCGAGCAACCGCCGGCCCGGATCAGCCTGTCCTGGATTCCGCCCGACGGGCAAGAACAGATCGTCCCGACGCGTCATCTGATCCCCGGTTGGGTCCCTGCGACCTTTTCCTTGGCAGCGACGCTGCCACCGGATGATCGCAGCTACGGCTACGAACGAGGGATCGCGGTCAATCGCCAGTGGGACGAATCGACGACAGCCGCCGCCCTCGCGTTTGCCCAGGTAGCCACCTCCGAGTTGTGGCCCCAGTACGAGCGTGCGCACCGCGACGACGCCAATGAAAACCGCGCCCGGCTGAAAAACTTCCTGACCGAAATCTTACGGGTCGCGTTCCGCGGCACGCTGAACGATGCCACCGCCCGGGTCTACGTCGACGCGCAGGTCGAAGCCACCCGGGATGACCGCGAAGCGATCCGTCGGGTCTTGTTGTTGGGGCTCAAATCGCCGCGTTTTCTGTATCCCCGCTTGGATGCCGAAGCGACGCCTTCGCAGCAGGTGGCCAACCGCCTGGCGTTGGTGCTGCACGATTCCTTGCCGAGCGAAAAATGGCTGCTCGAGCGGATCGACGCCGGGAAATTGACCGAGGAGCCTGGGATCCGGGAAGCGGCCCGGCGGATGCTCGACGACTACCGCACGCGCGGCAAGGTGCGGAGCATGCTCCATGCCTGGTTGGACCTGGAACACGTCGACGATTTGAGCAAGAGCGAAGAGCGGTTTCCGCAGTTTGACGAAGCGATCGTCAGCGACCTGCGGCAATCCCTCGACGCGATGCTCGAGGCGATCGTGTGGAGCGAGGCGAGCGACTATCGCCAGCTGCTGCAGGCCGACTGGACCTACACGACCGACCGCTTGGCCGACTTTTACGGCGAAGCTTGGCAGCCCGCCGCCGAGAGCGGACCGCCGCTGCGGCGGAGTGTCAGCGAGACGGCCAAGCGGGCCGGCGTGCTGACCCATCCGCTGCTGATGAGTGGCCTGGCCTACTACGACGCGACCTCCCCGATCCACCGCGGCGTCTTCCTGATCCGCTACGTGCTGGGGCGGACGCTCCGTCCCCCCAGTGAAGCCTTTACCCCGCTCAGTCCCGACCTGCACCCTGACCTGACAACCCGCCAGCGGGTCGCCTTGCAAACCAGCCCGGAAAGCTGCCAGGTCTGCCATTCCAAAATCAATGCCCTCGGGTTTAGCCTGGAAAACTATGACGCCGTCGGGCGTTTCCGAACCGAGGAGCGCGACCGGCCGATCGACCCTTCCGGGGGCTACACGACCCGGCAGGGCGAACGGGTCGACTTCCAAGGGGCACAAGAATTGGCGGCCTTTTTGGTGGAGAGCGAAGATGCCCACCGGGCGTTCGTCAACCGAGCCTTCCAGTTCTTTGTCAAGCAGCCGCCGGCCGCCTTCGGGGCCGACACCCTGGATCGGTTGACCGCGCAGTTCCGGGAAAATGGGTACAATATTCGCGACCTTTTACTGGAAATCGCCGTGATTGCGGCGAAACGGCCGCTGGCGGCCGATCAAGTCAGTACGTAGCCGACCACGCTTGCCGCTCACGACCATTTTCATCGTCACCGTTTTGCCACGGATAGAAGGATCTCCTCATGCCATATGCCACCAATCGACGCGACTTTCTGGTCCGTTCCGGACTCAGTGCAGCTGCGGCCAATTTTCTGCTGGGCCTGCCCAGCGTACGCGGCGCGGCGGCCGAGCGGAAAAAGCAGCGGGTGGTCTACCTGTTCAGCCCCAACGGGGTGATTCCAAAGCATTTTTGGCCAGAAAAACTGGGTGCCGATTTTGAACTCAAGCGGATCCTCAAGCCGCTCGCCCCGTTCAAAGATCGGATGATGACGATGCACGGGATCTGCAACCAGATCCGCGGCGACGGTGACGGTCACATGCGGGGGATCGGTTGCCTGCTGACTGGGATCGAGCTCTTCCCCGGCGACGTCCAGGGCGGATCGGATACCCCGGCCGGCTGGTCGCGGGGCATCTCGGTCGACCAACAGATCAAGAACCGCTATCAGGCCGACCCGGCGACCCAGACGCGGTTCGGCTCGTTGGAATTCGGGGTGATGGTTCCCGAGCGGGCCGACACCTGGACGCGGATGTCGTATGCCGGCGCGAACCAACCGGTCGCCCCGATCGACAATCCCTACAAGATGTTCGACAAGTTGTACGGGCAGACCAAGAATCGCCAGCTGTTGGCCAGCGTGCTGGATGAACTGACCGACGACCTGCGGAAGATGGAACGCCTGGTCAGCCGGGAAGATCGGCAGATCCTCGAGAACCACATGGCGATGGTCCGCGACGTCGAAAAGGACTTGCAAAACGAGCTGTCGGCGCAACAGCAAGTCGAAGCGGCCGGGGCGGAGGAGGTCGGCCACGCGGTCCCCGAGCTACCTCCCAATGTCGAGGAGGACAACGACAACATCCCGCAGATCACGCGGATGCAGATCGACATGTTGGTCAACAGCTTCCTCGCCGATTTCGCCCGCGTCGGCAGCCTCCAGATCACCAACAGCGTCGGCCAGCCGCGGATGCGGTGGCTCGATATCGAAGAGGGCCATCATTCGCTTTCGCATGAACCCGACAGCAACGAAGAGGCTTACGAAAAGCTGATCAATATCAACACGTGGTATTGCGAGCAGGTCGCCTATCTCGCCAAGCGGCTCGACGAAATCCCCGAACCGGGTGGCGAGGGCTCGTTGCTCGACAACACCACGATCGTCTGGACGAACGAGCTCGGCAAAGGCAACTCGCATACCCGCAACAACATCCCCTTCGTGATGGTCGGGGGCGGTTTCGGCTGGAAGATGGGCCAGGCGATCGATTTCGGCCGGGTGCCCCACAACCGCTTGCTGCTAAGCATGCTCGAAAGCATGGGTTGCCCCGAAGAGACGTTTGGGAACCCTGATTTCTGCGGTGCCGGCCCGCTGACCGGCTTGGTCTAAGCGGCCGGGCTTCACCGGGGCAGGAACATCTCGCTGATCGATTGGCCGTGATGGATCCGCTTGATCGCTTCGGCCAGCAGGGGCGCGACCGAAAGGCGACGGATGTTCGGCAACTGCTTCTCCTCGGGCAGCGGGATCGTGTTGGTGACGGCCAACGAATTGAGGGGGGCTTCGCGGATCCGTTCGATCGCCGGCCCACAGAGGATGCCATGGGTGGCGGCGATGTGGATCTCCCGGGCCCCTTCGTTGTGGACCAAGCGGGCGGCCCCGCAGATGCTGCCGGCGGTGCTGATCATGTCGTCGAACATCAAGGCGACCTTGTCCTTCACCGGTCCCCCGATGATCGTGCTTTGCCGCACCTCCAAGGCGCTGCTGCGGCGTTTGTCGACGATCGCCAGGTTGCCTCCCAACCGTTTGGCATGCCCGACCGCCCGTTTGATGCTCCCCTCATCGGGGCTGACCACGACGATGTCGTCCGCCTTGTAACCGAGCGTTCGGAAGTACTCGTTCAGCACCGGCGCGGCATAGAGGTGATCGACGGGCACATCGAAAAAGCCCTGGATTTGGGCGGCATGCAAATCCATGGTCAGGACGCGATCGGCCCCCGCGCGGGTGATGATGTTGGCGACCAATTTGGCGGTGATCGGCACGCGTCCCTCGTCCTTGCGGTCTTGCCGGGCGTAACCGAAATAGGGAATCACCGGCGTGATCCGCGCGGCACTCGCCCGGCGGCAGCTATCGATCATCGTCAGCAACTCGATCAAGTTGTCGTTGACCGGGGGGCAGGTCGGCTGCACCAGGAAGACGTCACGGCCGCGGACGTCCTCGTCGAGCTTGCAGAAATTTTCACCGTCGGGAAACTGCCCCAGGGTGATCGCCGCCGGGGCAAGGTGGAGATGATTGCAGACATCGCGCGCCAATTCGGGGTTGGCACGGCCGCTAAAGATTTTCAGTTCTCGCATCGATTGACGACCGGTGAAGGGGACCGCAGGGGCCCCGGCAGGGAAGGGAGAGGAGCAGGAGCGGGGAGCACGATGACGCGAGCCGCGGGGATCAGCCGTCCTCGCAGGGATAACCGAGTTCACGCATTTTGGCGTCCACCAACTGCAGCTCGGCTTGATTGTTGATGCTGAGCGCCTCACAGGGCTGCAACACCGGGAGGGCTTCCACCGGGCGGCCCGCCTGGCGGAGCAGCCGGACCGTATCGGTCAAATAGTACTCGCCCTGCGAGTTGTCGTTGTCGAGGCGGTCGAGGGCATCCAGCAGATCAGGGCCGTTGAACAGGTAGGTGCTCATGTTCACCTCCTTGACCTGACGTTGCTCCGCGGTGGCGTCTTTCTCCTCGACAATGGCCAGGAAATTGCCGGCCTCATCCCGCACGATCCGTCCCAGCCCCTGCGGCTCCTCTTTGACCAGCGTGCCGAGCAACAAGGCGGGCTGGTGGGCCTGAAAATGGTCCAGCAGCTTCTCGAGGCTTTTCGGTTGCAGCAGGGGCGAATCGCCGGCGACGACGATCACCGGACCGTCATGTCCGACCAAATGCTCGCGACAAACCTGGACGGCGTGTCCCGTCCCCAGCTGCTCGGCCTGCAGCACAAACGCCGGCGGCGTAGGACGCTGGCTAAGTTCCGCCTCGACACGATCGGCCTGATGGCCGACCACCACCACCTGCCGGCCGAAGCCCGCGGCCGCCAGAGCATCGAGGACAAAGTGGATCATCGGGCGGCCACAGACCGGAAACATCACCTTGGCAAGGTCGCTTTTCATGCGCGTTCCCTTGCCGGCAGCCAATACAACGGCGATCGCGTCTGACATCTCGGTTCCTGCACAGCTCGAAGATAGGGGGTCACCCAACTGCCCGCACGAGGGGAGACCGACAGCCCCGTCGTGCCGTCCCCGTGGGAGGAACAGTTTTGCAGGACCAGGGCTTTCTGGGCAAGCCGACGCATTCGCTCTGGCCTCGAAATGGGGAACGTTGGCACAATGCGGCTCGCCTCGCCCCCGCCGCGCCGTTGCTCCTGCGGGGGTCCTGCGATCCATTGCCTCTCCCCTTCCGTCTTGCGGCTGCCCCCTGGACCTGCCGATGATGAAAAAGCTCCAACACCTTGCGGAATATGGCTTTGTGCGGCTGTTGATCGCGGTCGCCCAGACCCTTCCGGAGGATCGCGCCGACGCGATCTGCCGTGGTCTGGCGGTCCTCTTGGCGGATGTCCTCCGGATCCGGCAGGGGACGGTCGACGGAAATCTACGGTTGGTTTACCCGGAGAAGAGCGCGGCGGAGCGGGCGGTCCTCCGCCGCCAAATGTGGCATCATCTGCTGCTGATGTTGTGCGAAATCGCCTGGGCCCCGCGGCGACTGCACCGCTGCAATTGGCGCCAGCACTTTCGTTTCGTCGACTCGCCGCAGCTGCTGCGGGTGCTGCTCGGCCGCCGCGCGGCGGTCCTGGTGATGGGGCATTTCGGCAATTTCGAACTCGGCGGCTATGTGACGGGGCTGATGGGGATCCGCACAACGACGATCGCCCGAAGCCTCGACAATCCTTACCTGCATAATTTTCTGGGACGTTTCCGCGGGGCGAAGATGCAGCGGATGGTCGACAAGAACGGCTGCGCGCCGGAGATCGAACGGCACTTGGCCGCTGGCGGCAAGCTGGCCCTGCTGGCGGATCAATACGGCGGGGCGAAA
>CAYNVI010000121.1:0-10397 GCA_964400585.1 uncultured Pirellulaceae bacterium
ACCGCTTCCATCTTGGGCAGCCGCAGGACATCCGTTTCGGATTGCTCGAGGACGCGCTGGAAGCTGTCGATCGCGGCCTTGTCTTGCCCCAGCTGGGCTTGCACCTGACCGCGTTGCAACATCGCCTGGGCTCCCGGCAGGAACTCGTCGTACTTTTCGCTGAGTTCGGTGAAACGTTCCAAGGCAGCGGTCAGCAGTTGCTCGCCTTCGGTGGCAGGATCCTCGAACGTTTCGGCTGCCCGCCGTCGCGCTTCGCCGCCCCGCAGTTTGGCCCGCATGTACTGGCCGCGGTAGCGCGTGCGCAAGGCGGCCAATTCGGGTTGTTCGGCTTCGTTGATCCGTTGCCCCTGCATCGCTTCGAGTTCGACGCGGAGGTTTTCGACAATCGTGTCGAAGGTCTTGGCGGCGGCCAGGTAGGATTCCCGCGCCTGTTGACGCATGGCCTTGTCCCCTTGGCTCGCTTCCTGCAACACGGCCCCGCGAACCATCTGCAGCGTCCCGAGTTGCAGACGCGCTTCGGCAGCCCGCGGGTGTTCCGATTGATTCTGGAGGAAGGTTTGCAGCGCTGTTTCGGCCTCGACGTAATACTCGTCGCGTCGCGACACGCTGCGGGAGCTTCCCGCGGCTTCGAGCAGCGTCTGCGCGCGTTCCAGCTCGACCGCCTCTCGCAGTTCGCTGGGAACCCCGGGATACTGATCGAGACGTTCGAGGTACTGTATCGCCGTGTCGTAATAGCCGACCGCCCGCAGCCGTTGGAGGAACAGCTTCGCCGGTTCGTCCGCTGCGGCGCGCTCCTGCAAACCGAGCAATCCGCTGCCACCCAGGCATACCAGGGCAGCCAGCCCATATCGAACCAAGGGGATCGAACGGCGCGTCGCAGGGATCGAACGGCGCATGGGCACCACAGGGGAACGCTGAGTCGGCGAAACAATCATGGCAATCGGGGATCACGGCGATGCATGAGGAATACGACTCGCTGGATCCGAAGAAAAGTTGACAAGGCGACGTCGCGGGGGAGCGGATTCGTCCCCTGCCAGCGAGGTCACCGGCGCACGCGAGTCCGGAACTTGCAGAATAGACGATTTGAGGGATCCTCACACTAAGGTCCGCGATAATTCGATTCAAGCATTCGACATCGCCGAATCGATCTTTCCCCGTCATACTGAAGCGATCAAAGCGGTTTTGCGGCTCAAGCTGGTTGGGATCCCGCCCGGCCGGCGCTGCAGCCCTGCCGGCAGCGGGGCCGCCGCCGGCGGTCGTTCTTCCCCCTCTCGTTCTCCCCACTCGCTCTGGCAGGGCCATGCGTTTCCCTTCTCCCTCCTCTGCCTCGGAATCGCCGCGTCGGCGGTTCGAACTGGCGCGCCGCGAAACCGGACGGACGAATCGCAGCGCGTTGCGGCGGTTGATCCGCTTGGTGATCGCGCTGGTGCTGGTCATCGTGGTGATGGACGCGGCGGGGGACCCGAAAATCTATCAACCGTTCTTCGCCCCTGCTGCGGCGGTGTTGGAGCCCTCTCCGCTGCCGCCAGGCCGCGCTGCCGCGCCGCCCGAGGGCGCCGCGGCGGAAACGGCGGATCGTCTCCGCCCCGCAGCCGACACGGTCGACTTCGCCCGCCAATGGGTGCCGCTGTTGGAGCCACCCGTGCAGGAGGTCCTGACCGAATTGCTGGCCTGGCACCGTCGGCAACGGCGCACCGACTCGGCGATGTCGCAACCGCCGAGCGACAGGAGTGCGGTGTCGGAAATGCTGCAAGCGGCCCATCAGGCGGCGGCGTCCTTGCAGAGCGGAATCGACCGGGAGGAACGCCCCCTGGCACCCGGGGCAGCAGCAGGGACGGGCGGAGCGGGCGACCTGGTAACGCGTTATCGCACCTTGCTGGCCGAGTTGGCTGCCGCGGCCGAGTCGCCCGAGTCGCCCGAGGGGGCCGGCTGGCAGCCGACCGCAGTCCAGCGGCGGTTGCTCCGCGGCTTGCAGATCGCCTTGGACGAAAGCTATCAACGCGCCGTGGTGGATGGCGCGGTCTGGTCGCCGGCAGATCGCCATGCTTTTTATCGGAATCTGGAGCGGGCTGCCGCGGCGGACTTTCTGTCCCCTGCGGCGGACGACCCGGTGATCTCGGTCGGCGTCGTCCCGCTGATCCAACAGCCAGCCATCTACCGCGGACGCGCGGTCCGTCTGGAGGGGACGGTCGCCCGCGCGCAACGGGTCGACGCGGAACCGAACCCCTTCGGCGTCGCGGCCTACTGGGAGGTCTGGATCCGACCTCATGATGGGACCGACCGGCCGGTCCTGCTGTACGCCCCGGACGTTTCCGTACGGATTGCGGCGGTGGGCCCCGAGGCTTCGCTGTCCCGCGGTCCGGAAGTGACGGCCGCGGGGATCTTCTTGAAGCGTCGGCTGTTTTCTGCGGTCGGCGGGGTCGAGCAAGCTCCTGTCATCATCGGCCAAGCGTTCGAGCCAGCTGGCGGGTTCGCGGCCGACGGAGTGCCGCGGCCGACACCGCCGCGCGCGACCTGGTGGCTGGTCTTCGCGGTCGCTGCCTTGCTGGGAATCGGGTTGGCTGTCGGGTTGAGTTGGCAAGCGACGGTCGCGGCGCGGCGCAGTCGCGACTTGCGTCGGCGGACGACGCATGGCACGTTGCCGAACTGGCCCACCGCGCGCTCCGAATCGGAGAAAAATGAATGAAGCCGATGATCACCGAAACGACGTCGCGGGGGGCTCCCCTCGGCCGCCCGACCGCCTGCTGGCAGAGGCAGCGGATGCGAGGGCTGCTGGCGTTGCTGTGCCTCGGCATCGGCTGGGGAGCGTCGGTTGCCGGGGGGCAAGGTTTGCTGCTGGATCGATTGAGCGGGTTTGATCGACAGCGCGTCGCGGAGGCGGGGCGGTGGGCCACGCAGCCGCGGGATCAGGAGGCGTTTCGCGAAGCGGCCAAGTTGGTCTATCAACTCCGCCGGCTGCCGGGCGAGAGGCTGCCGGCAGGAGATGAGCCGGGCTTGCGGTCTCCGGGCGACCCGCTGCACTGGGAGGGGGTCGCCCTCGACGTGGCGGCGATGCCCCTGCCCGCCGCCTTGGCGGCGACGTTGGAAATGCCCAGGCTCTACCGGGTCATGCTCCGCGTCGACGGCCGCCGCTGCGTGCTGATCAGCGGGGCGGTCCCGCGGGCCTGGCAACGCGCGGCCGCGGAGGACGCGGTGGGGGAGGCAGCCGAGGGGGTCTCCGGAGACGAAACGGGAGAGGAAGCCGCCGCGGAGCCGGGATGGCGATGTGCGATGACGGGCGTCGTCTGTGCGGTCGATGCGGAAGGCCGACCGGTGGTCGCCGCCGCGCCGTCGGTGGAGTGGTACCCGACCGCCTGGGACCGCGTCGCCGATGTCGGGCTCGCCCTCTTGGGGCGTCACCAGGTCGATGTGCGGGCGCTCGATGACGTGGCGGCCTCCCAGCAACAGCCGCTGCAAAGTTCCGAACGGGAAATCTTTTATTCGATGCTCCGCGCGGCCGGTCGGCTGGAGGGAGAGCAAACGCCGCCCCCGACCGACATGCCCGTGTCCGCGTTGTTGCGGGATGCCGCGCAACTGGCGGGGCATTGGGTGCGCGTCCCGCTCGATTCGGTCCGCGTGACACGGGTGGTGGTGGAGGATCCCGACGTCCGCGCCTGGTTGGGGCAGGGTCACTATTGGCAGATCGATGCGATGGGAGACCTCGGCGATTTGATCGTCACGATCGAGGTCGAAGACGGGAATCGCGAGGGCGAGCGGCAGGAACCGGTCACCTTTGCGAATCGCTATCCCGTGTCGGTCGCCGCCTTGCGGTTGCCGGACCGCTTGCAAGCCGCCTTGGAGGCTGCTGCCGGTGGGGAGGCAGCCGTCGCGATGGTCCGTCGCCGCCTCGTCGTAGAAGGCTTTTACTACCGGCTGTGGAGCTACGACACCGCCTTCATGCGGCGGCAGGCGGGCCATCAGCAGTTCGGTCCCCTGTTGATCGCCAGCCAGCTCAGCGTGCCGCCGCAGCCGACGGGGGATCCCCGCGGCGCCGCGATGATCGGCTGGGGCGCCGCGATCGCCTTCCTGGTCGGGCTGGCCGCGCTGGCGGTCGGGCTGTGGCGTGCCGGGCGACGCGATGCCGCGGCGACGCGGCGGCGACGCGCCCAGCAAGCCGAGGAGGTCGAGTTTCCCTCTACTTGACCGGCAGCGGACAGCCCCGACGATATAGGAAAGGCAGCCCGCGCGGCTGCCGCGACGCGGTCCGCGGCGGCCCGTCACTCCCTCTTTTTACTTCATCGACACGGGAATTGAACCGAATGCGACGCGCCAAGATTTCAGTTATCGGAGCCGGGAATGTCGGGGCGACCTGTGCGCACTGGTGCGCCGCCGCCGAGTTGGGAGACATCGTGCTGCTCGATATCCCCGCCACCGAAGACATGCCGGCCGGAAAAGCCCTCGACCTGATGCAATCGTCGCCGATCATGGGATTCGATTCCCATGTCATCGGGACGACCAGCTACGACGACACCGCCAACAGCGACGTGATCGTCGTCACCGCGGGGATCCCTCGTAAACCGGGGATGAGCCGCGATGATTTGTTGAGCACCAACGCCAAGATCGTGACCAGCGTCGGCGAACAGATCAAAGCCTCCAGCCCGAATGCCGTGGTCATCGTCGTCAGCAATCCGCTCGATGCGATGGTCCAGCAAATGTACAAGGTGACCGGCTTCCCCGCGGCCCGCGTCTGCGGCCAAGCGGGTGTGCTGGACACCGCCCGGTACCGGACTTTCCTGGCGATGGAACTGGGCGTCAGCGTCGAAGATATCAGCGCGCTGTTGATGGGAGGCCATGGCGATACGATGGTCCCGATTCCCAGTTGCACCAGTGTCGGCGGGATCCCCATCACCCAGTTGCTCGACAGCAAGCGGCTCGACGAAATCGTCGAGCGGACGCGGAAAGGAGGCGCCGAAATTGTCTCCTTGCTGAAGACCGGCAGCGCCTACTACGCGCCGGCCGCCGCCTGTGCGCAGATGGTCGAAGCGGTCGTCAAAGACAAGAAACGCCTGATCCCGGTCGCCGCGCACTGCGACCAGGAATACGGCGTCGGCGGCTACTACGTGGGCGTCCCGGCGATCATGGGCGACGGCGGCGTCGAGAAGGTGGTCGAACTGAAATTGACCGAAGCCGAACAGGCCGATTTCCAGAACAGCGTCGACGCCGTCAAGTCGTTGGTGGCCACGATGGACGAGTTGCTCTCGGCCTAGTTCTTGGCGTGGGATGGCGTTGACATTCGAGGTCTCCGCCCGGTACAGTCGTGGCATCGAGTCGCGAGGCGCGGCGCTGCCCCCTCGCGACGCGAACGCATCGAACAAGTGCCACTTCTCCCGTTGCGAATTGCTTTATGAATCGCCTGCCGATCTCTGACAGTTGGACCCATCAGACCCGTCAGATTTCCTCGCAGTCGAATGATAGCATTGGGGAGGCGGCGGCGTCCGCCGCCCCGCATGCTTTCTTCCTGCCGGTGCGTTACGAACCGAATTACGACTACCCGTTGGTTGTCTGGTTGCACCACGATGGCAGCGACGAGCGGCAGGTTTCGGCGGTGATGCCGCATCTGAGCACGCAGAACTACGTCGCGGTGGGTGTTCGCGGAACGCGGGCGGTCGACGCGGCGGGCCGCGGGTTTGATTGGCACGAATCCGCGCGTGGTGGCGGACGGGCCGAAGAGGCGGTTTTGGAAGCGGTCGAAGCAGCCCAGCAGCGTTACGCGATCCATGCCCAGCGGGTGTTTGTGGCGGGTTATCGCAGCGGAGGCACGATGGCCCAGCGGATTGCGCTGCGGCATCCCGACCGATTTGCCGGGGCGATTTCCTTGGGCGGCGCTTTTCCCCGCGGCGCCCGCAGTCTTGCCAAGTTGCATGCTGCCCGCGGTCTTCCCTTGTTGACCGGGATGGCGATGGAAGGGAGCCGGTTCGACCTGGAGCGGATGCGGGAAGACCTCCGTCTGATCAGTGCGGCCAAGCTTTCCTTGGAAGTGCAGCAGTATACCTGTGAGGATGAGATGATGGTGGAGGTCCTGCGGCGGGTCGATCGCTGGATCATGGACATCGTGACCGGCCGCGTGCTGGGGAAATACCTGCCCGTCTGCGAGACCGACCCGGTTGAATTCTCGGCAAATTGATTGCCGGTGGTGTTGTCCGCCTTGGCCAGGCTCTAATATGTTGCCAATCTGCTGGTGGGGCGGACGGGGTGTTGGCCGCGTCCGCTGAAGAAGCCGCTGGCGGAGATTTCCATTTGCAGCAACGGCGCCGCGCTTATGACCCTGACACCCTCGGACGCTGAAGATCAATCTCCGGCCAAACGATCCAAGGTTTTGCTGGTCGACGATGACGTCGAGATCATCGAATCGATCAAGTATGCGCTCGAAGGCGAAGGGATGGAGATCGTGGTCGCGCGCGATGGCAACCAAGGTTTGGCGTTGGCCGAGCGGGAAAATCCCGACCTGATGATCCTCGACATGATGATGCCCAAGCGAAGCGGTTTCCTGGTATTGGAAAAGCTGCGGCGGGTCCGCGACGAGCCTTTGCCGGTGATCATGATCACCGGCAATGAGGGGAGCCGTCACCAAGCCTACGCGGAGCTTTTGGGGGTCAGCGATTACATCCGCAAGCCGTTTGCGATGGACCGCTTGATCGCCAGTGCGCATCGGCTGCTGGGTGGAGCGGGTTCGTGAGTCCTGCGGGGGAAGATCGCGCCGCGGAACGGCGGACGTTGTTCCGTCGCGGCTTGCTGGCTGCGGGGATTTTCGGGGCGGCTGCGGTCGTGCTGGGAGCCTGGGGAGCCCACGGTTTGGAAACGTGGTTGGTCGCCGCTGGCGTCGAAGTGGAACGGATCGACGCGCGGCTTGATCAGTTCGACGTCGCTGCCCGCTATCACTTGGTGCATGCCGCCGTGCTGGTCGGCCTGGCGGCGGTCAGCGACCGGATCGCGCCGATCGCGTCCCGCTGGATCGGCCGCTTGATGATCGCCGGCATCGTGCTCTTTAGCGGCAGCCTTTACCTGTTGGTGATCACCGATACGCCGTGGCTTGGTGCGATCACCCCGCTGGGCGGCCTGGCCTGGATCATCGCCTGGTCGGCCCTGGGAATCGCCGCCTGGAGGGGTTAGAATCGTCGCCGCTTTGGAGCTGACCCGCCTTCTCTCCCGGACGCCCCCGCCTTGGACGATTCACGCCTTTTGTCGCCTCCGGAATCGCCCCCTTCCGCCGAGGATTGGCAGCATCCCGGCGGTTGGCAACGCCGGCATCTGCTCGACTTGCAAAGTTTGACGGCGGAAGAGTTGACGGTGCTGCTCGATACGGCGCAGCGGTTGAAGGAGGCGACCGAAAACTGCCGGCGCAAATTGCCGCTGCTGACGGGGAAGACGTGTGCCAACCTCTTCTTTGAAAACAGCACGCGGACGCGGAACAGTTTTTCCTTGGCGGCCAAACGCTTGGGTGCCGACACGGTCGAGTTTTCCGCCGGAGGAAGCAGCGTCGCCAAAGGGGAGACGTTTGTCGATACGGCCAAGACGATCCAGGCGATGGGCGTCGACTGGGTGGTGACGCGGCACGCCACCCCCGGCACCCCGCATCTGCTCAGCCGGGAACTCGAGTGTTGCGTGCTGAACGCCGGCGACGGGCCGCACGAGCATCCCACGCAGGGCTTGCTCGACATCCTCACGATCCGTCAGCATCGCGGTTCCTTGGAAGGCTTGACCGTCGCCCTGGTCGGCGACATCGCCCATAGCCGCACGGCCCGCAGCAACATCTGGGGACTCCGCAAGCTGGGAGCCCACGTGATCATCTGTGGCCCGCCGACGCTGGTCAGTCCCCGCTGGGAAGAGCTCGGGTTTGAAGTCGCCCATGTGCTGGACGATATCTTGCCGCGATGCGACGTGTTGAACTTATTACGGATCCAGTTCGAACGGCAGGCGACCCGGCCGTTTCCCAGCATTCACGAATACGCAGCCCTTTACGCGATGACCGGGGAACGCATGCGGCGCAGCAAAGAAGACATCCTGATCATGGCTCCCGGTCCGATCAATCGAGGCGTGGAGATCACTCCGGAAGTCGCGGACGGGCCGCATTCGGTCATCTTGGAACAAGTCACCAATGGGATCGCCGTCCGGATGGCCGCCTTGTGGCTTTTGGCAGGAGCGGCAGCGGAATGAATAGGGGATCCGAAGAGACGCCGAACCGGTGGTTGATCGAAGGGGGGCGGATCGTCGATCCCTCGCAGAACCTCGATCGCGCCGGGCGGGTGCTGGTCGATGCCGGACGGATCGCGGCGATCGATCCGTCGGACGAGGACGTTCCTCCCGGCGTCCAACGCCTGGAGGCGGGCGGCCTGATCGTCGCTCCGGGACTGGTCGACCTGGGGACGGAACTCCGCGAGCCGGGGCGTGAGGAAGATGAAACGATCGCCAGCGGGGTGAAGGCCGCCCTCGTCGGCGGGTATACCTCGGTGCTGTGCAGCTCCAATACGCACCCGCCGATCGATACGCCGGGGGCCGTCGAGTTTGTCCGGCAAAAAGCGGCTCGAGCGCGGGGGGCGCGGGTGCACGTGATCGGCTGCGTCAGCAAGGGGCGACGCGGCGCAGAGATGGCCGAACTGGGGCTGTTGGTCGAGGCGGGTGCCGCCGCCTTCAGCGATTCCCCGGCGCCGCTATTCAACAGCGCGTTGGTCAAGCGGGCGCTCGAGTATTGCCGGATGTTCGATCTGCCGATCCTCGATCGCCCCGAGATTCCTGAGTTGGCCGGGGCGGGGGTGATGCACGAAGGCCAGGTTTCTCTGGTGCTGGGGCTGAACGGGTTGCCGACCGAAGCCGAAGACCTGGCCGTCGCCCGGGATGTGCGACTGGCCGAAGCGACTGGCGGCCGGTTGCATGTCGGTCCCGTCAGCACGATGGGGAGCGTCGACCTGATCCGCCGCGTCAAGAGTCGCGGGATCGATGTCACCGCGTCGGTTTGCCCGCACAACCTGACGATGGATGACCGCCAACTCCGGTCCTTCGACGCCAAGTTCAAAGTGCATCCTCCGCTGCGAAGCCCCCGCCACGTGGCGATGCTGCGGGAGGCGTTAGCCGACGAGACGATCGATGCGATTCAAAGCGGGCACATGCCGCGGGCCACTGAAAAGAAGATGGACGATCTCGACCTCGCCCCGTTCGGCATGTCGGGGCTGGAGACCGCCTTGGCGGTGATCATCACCGAATTGATCCTGCCGGGGAAGCTGGACTGGCTGACCGCGATCGCACGCTTGTCGACCACGCCCGCTCGGATCGGCAAAGTGGAAGGGGGAACGCTGCGCGTCGGCAAGCCGGCGGACGTAATCCTGATCGATCCGCAGTCGGAATGGACCGTCGACGAAACCCGCTTCCTTTCCCGCAGCCACAGCACGCCTTTCCAACGGACCCGGTTGACCGGCTGCGTGACCCACGCGTTCGTCGACGGGGAACTGCGGTACTGCCGTGCCGACGACGCGCCGTAAGCCAGGGGCGAGCGTGGTGCTAAGCGGAGCGGGCGAGGTGCTCGTGCGCTTTGGGGGTCGCCATCCGGCCGCGGCGGGTCCGCACGATCAGTTCATACCGCAGCAAGAACGGTTCGACTTCGTCCTCCAGCGTGTCGCTGCTGCAGTTCATCGTGTGGGCGATCGCTTCGATCCCCGCCGGGCCGCCCGCAAAGACGCGGATCAGCGTTTGCAGGTAGGCCCGATCTTGTTTGTCGAGCCCCAGCTGGTCGACGGCGATCATCTCCATCGCGCGGTGGGCGATCGCCGTCGTGACGATCCCGTCGGCTTTGCTTTGGGCGTAATCACGAATCCACAGCAGGCGGTTGTTGGCGATCCGGGGGACGCCGCGACTCCGCCGCGCGATCTCCAGCGCCGCCGGGGGCTCGACCGGCACTTTCAGCTTGCGGGCATTGCGGAGGACGATTTCGCTGAGGTCTTCGATCGGGTAGAAGCCAAGGTGTTCGCGGATCTGGAAGCGGTCACGAAGCGGGCCGCTGAGCATCCCGGCGCGGGTCGTTGCCCCGATCATCGTGAACGGACGCAGTTCCAGATTCAGCGTGCGGGCACTGACCCCTTCGCCCAGGACGATGTCGATCCGGAAGTCCTCCATCGCGGTGTAGAGGTACTCTTCGACGCTCCGCGGAAGGCGATGGATTTCGTCGACGAACAGGACCGAGCCTTCCGAAACATTCGTCAGGTAGGGGATCAAGTCCTTGGGGGCCTTGAGGCCTGCCCCGTTGGCGAATTGCACGGTGGTCCCC
The DNA here is from genome assembly GCA_964400585.1 of uncultured Pirellulaceae bacterium. Classification (GTDB taxonomy): domain Bacteria; phylum Planctomycetota; class Planctomycetia; order Pirellulales; family Pirellulaceae; genus CAYNVI01. The sequence goes on from CAYNVI010000121.1 coordinate 10,295, forward strand.
ATCTCGTTGGGGATCACCGTGGCGAACGTCGTTTTCCCCAAGCCCGGCGGGCCATCGAAAAGGATGTGCCCGAGCGGTTCGGCGCGGCCCCGGGCCGCGTCGA
>CAYNVI010000122.1:0-10371 GCA_964400585.1 uncultured Pirellulaceae bacterium
GGCCGAGTTGCTGGCCGACCCCAAGGAGCGCGCCGAGCACGTGATGCTGGTCGACCTGGGCCGCAATGATGTGGGAAGGGTCGCCCGCTTCGGCAGTGTCGAGTTGACCGAAGTGATGGTCGTGGAGCGCTACAGCCACGTGATGCACATCAGCAGCGAAGTCCAGGGGCGGCTCCGCGAAGGGGTCGATGGCTTTGATGCCCTCAAAGCGTGTTTGCCGGCGGGGACCGTCTCCGGCGCCCCCAAGGTGCGGGCCATGCAGATCATCGATGACCAGGAGCCGCACCGCCGAGGCCCCTACGGCGGGGCAGTGGGGTATGTCGATTACCGCGGCAATATGGATACGTGTATCGCCCTCCGGACGATGGTGGTCCAGGAAGGGGTTGTCTACGTGCAGGCGGGTTGCGGCGTCGTCGCCGACAGCGATCCCGAAGCCGAGTTTGAAGAGACGGTCAACAAGGCGAAGGGGATGATCGCCGCCATCGAATTGACCGTGGCCCGCCAAGCGGCGGACTGATCCAGCCGTCGCTCGCAGGGCCGAGGTTGCTGAATCGAGCGTGATCGGCTTCCCGCTGCCCTAGGCATCCGGGCCCCACCAGAAAAAAGGGGGCTCTGGGGACAAAGAAGCACAATCGTGCTCGTGCTCGTGCTCGTGCTCGTGCTCGTGCTCAGTGCAACGGTGCTCGTGCTCGTAATCGACAGAGGGCAACCACGATCGGCTCGATGTTGCTTTCTCCGCCGCGCAGCGAATACCAGCGTGACGGGCCTTTTTTGAGAGGGCCTCCGCTGCGGCACGCCTGCCTTACGCCGACTTAGCAGCTTTGATCAGGTGCTGCAGGCGACTCTTGGTGCGGGCCGCGGCGTTGCGATGGATGACGCCCCGGCTGCCGGCACGATCGAGTCCTTTGGCGACCACGCGGAATTGGTTTTCCGCGGTTTCGACGTCGCCCGACTGGATCGCTTCGCGAAGCTTCCGGATTTGCAAGCGGACGCTACTCTTGATCGCACGATTGTGGGCGCGTCGCTTGTCATTCTGGCGCAGGCGTTTCTTTGCACTCGCTGTGTTGGGCATTCTTGGACTCGGACGAGGAAACCGTTGAAAACGTAGGGAAAGGTCGATCGGAACCGTTGGATAAACCCCGGATTATGCCGACCGGCCGGCGGACTGTCTAGGGCTAAACCGTGGGGACGCAGCGACGAGCGGGCGGGGCGATCCGGGCGACCCGAGCCGCCACCCCTTTCCGGCGGACCCCCAAAAAGTAAAGCTTGAGAAAGTTTGCGCACAGGCGAGCCCGCCTCGGGGCCTGCCCGCCGCGACCGTTCCGCTCCCACGCTTGCCCTTTGGGGGGCTCATCCTCAGTGGCTCTTCCTGCTTCCGATCCGACATTTCCTCCCGAAGAGGGACCGCGGCGCCTGCCGGCTTCGGTCTACCTGATCGGGGCGGGGCCGGGCGACCCGGGGCTGCTGACGCTGCGGGGGGCGGAGTTGTTGGCCCGCAGCGACGTGGTCCTGTACGACGGCCTCAGCAACCAGGCGCTGCTGCAGCATGCCCCGCAGGCCGAAAAGATCTCGGTCGGGAAGCATGGTCAGTCGCGGATCTGGACGCAGCCGGAGATCATCGAAGAGATGCTCCGGCACGTCCGCGCGGGCAAACGTGTGGCGCGGCTGAAGGGAGGCGATCCGGCCGTCTTCGCGCGGACCGCCGACGAGACGGAAGCGTTGCGCGATGCCGGCGTGCCGTTCGAGATCGTGCCGGGGATCACCGCCGCCCTGGCGGCCGGCAGCTACGCGGGGATCCCGATCACGCACCGCCGCTACGCTTCGGCCGTCGCCTTGGTGACCGGGCAGGAGGAACCGGGCAAAGCGGCATCGGCCCTCGATTGGGACGCCTTGGCGCGGTTCCCCGGCACCTTGGTCGTCTACATGGGGGTGACCACGGCCGCCCAGTGGACCGCTTCGTTGCTGGCGGCGGGTAAACCTCCGGAAACGCCGGCGGCGATCCTCCGCCGCTGCAGCCTCCCCGACCAGCAACGCGTGCACTGCCGCTTGGACGAAGTCGCCGGGCGGCTCTCCCAGCGGGCCGGCGAGCGGATCCGTCCGCCCGTGATCGTGATCTTGGGGGAGGTGACCAGCCTGGCCGACTCGCTCGCCTGGTTCGACCGCCGTCCCCTGTTCGGCCAACGGATTTTGGTGACTCGTCCTCAGTCGCAGGCGGCTGCGTTGGCCGAACCGTTGTTGCAGCGGGGCGCCGACGTCCTCCGGCAGCCGGCGATCGAGATCGCGCCGCCGGCCGACTGGCAGGCGGTCGACCGGTCGATCGCGGAGCTCGGAGCGGGGGATACGCTCGTCTTCAACAGTCGCAACGGCGTCCGTTTTTTCTTGGATCGTTTTTTCCAAAGCGGCCGGGACGGGCGCGATCTGGCCGGGATCTGTTTGGCGGCAGTCGGTGCCAAGACCGCCGAGACGCTCACCGATTATCGGCTGCGGGCCGACGTCGTGCCCGCGGCGTTCCATGCCGAAGGATTGCTGGAAGCGCTGCAGGCCAAGGGGCGCGGGCGACCTGCCGGCGGACGGATCGTCATCCTGCGAGCGAGTCGCGGGCGCGATGCGCTCGCCCCCGCCTTGCGGGACGCCGGGCATGCGGTGCAGCAACTGGTCGTCTACCAAAATCGGGACGTGCGGCAAGCCGATCCGCAGGTCACCCAGCAACTCGAAGAAGGCCGGATCGATTGGGTGACGGTCACCAGTAGCGCGATCGCCGAGTCCTTGATCGCGATGTTCGGCGACCGGTTGCAGCGAACTCGCTTGGTCAGCATCAGTCCGATCACCTCCGAAACGCTCCGCCGCCATGGTTTCCAAGTGGCGGCCGAGGCCGATCCGCATTCGATGAGCGGCGTCGTGCAGGCGATCGAACGCGCGGTCGGGGGGGCGCCGCCGCGCGAGCTTGCTTGACCGCTCCCACTTGCGGCCGCTTTTGGTATCGTGATCAAGGTCGCTCCCGTTGCAGGCTGGCGGGGCGGCGGCCCTTCTGACCGCCTTTCGAGCAATGGTGTCATGATTCCAAAGCGTTACCAGCAGATGCATGAACTCTATCCGGAATTCATGCAGGCTTACGAAGCGATGGGCAAAGCGAGTCGCGAGGCGGGGCCGCTGTCGGAGCGCGAGGCGGCCTTGACCAAATTGGCGATTTCTCTGGGGGCTGGATTGGAAGGCGCCGCGCATTCGCATTGCCGCAAGGCGCTCGAGGCAGGCTGCACGCCTGAGGAGCTGCGGCACGTGGCGTTGCTCGCTGCCCCCACGATCGGCTTCCCCACGATGATGCGTGCCCGCGCTTGGGTCGAAGACGTTCTCGAACGCCACGAAGCAGGCTGATGTTAGGGGTGGTCCTTGCCGGCGGGCGCTCCTCGCGGATGGGGCGGGACAAGGCTTGGCTGCCGCATCCGGCCGGTGGCAGCTTGTTGACGCACGCGGTCGCGGCCCTGGGCGGGCCTTGCCAACACGTGGTGATCTCCGGCGCGGCCTGCTTGGCCGACGTGCCGAACCTGCTCGATCCGGTCCCGGCGCAGGGGCCGGCAATGGGGGTCGCGACCGCCCTGCGGTATGCCCGCCAAGAGGGGTTCGCCGAAGTGCTGGTGTTGGCGGTCGACATGCCGGGCATCGAGGCGGGGGCGCTGGCCCGGTTGGTGGAGGAAACGCCGGAGCCTGCCGAGACGATCGTGGCGGCCACGTTCGATGGGCAGTTCCCCGAACCGCTTTGCGCCCGCTATCCAGTCCGCTACGAGCAAGCGTTGCACGAGTTGGCTTGCTCCCAGGACCGCAGCCTGTCGCGTTGGCTGCGCCGCCAGCCGGTCGTCTCGGTCGACTTTCCTCGTTCGGCGGCGGCCAATTTGAATCACCCCGGTGACTGGTCTCGCTACCAAACGGAAACCGATCATGAAACATCCTGACGCTCCCACGTTCGATTCCCCCGAAGCGGCGATCGCGGCGGTGGCCGCTCGGTTGCAGCCGGTCGCAGCCGAGTCGCTCGCTTTGGCGGAGGCGGCGGGTCGCATCTTGCGTCAGCCCCTGCGTGCCGATCGCGATAGTCCGGCAGCTGACGTTTCGGCGATGGATGGCTATGCCGTGACGGCTGCCGATCTGCAGGCCGACGCGGCGGTTCCGATCAGTGGCGAAAGCGTGCCCGGCTCCCCTCCGCCGCCGCGCCGCCCGGGGGCGGTCGTGCGGATCTTCACCGGCGGCGTGGTCCCGGTCGGCTTGGACCGGGTGATCCGGCGGGAAGAGACCGAGGAAGGGGAAACGCATGTCCGCTTTCACAGCACGGCCCGCGCCGCGCCCGCCGGCTTGAATATTCGGCGGCAGGGTGAGAACACGACGGTCGGCCGAGAGATCCTGGCGGCGGGCGTTTCGCTGCACGCCGGGGCGATCGCCGCGGCCGCGAACTTCGGGGCGGCTCGGGTCGAGGTCTCGCGTCCGGTCCGGCTGGCGTTGCTGCTGACCGGCGACGAATTGCGGTCGGTCGATCAGTCGGTCGAGCCATGGCAGCTCCGCGATTCCAACGGACTGACCTTGGCTGCGCTGTTTGCGGCGCCCCGCTGGATAGAGGTGGTGCAGCAACGGACGGTCGGCGATGCGCTACCGGCGATCCAGCAAGCGATCGAGGGAGCATTGGAGCAAGCCGATGCGGTGGTCCTGACCGGCGGGGTTTCGATGGGCGATTACGACCATGTCCCGCAGGCCGTCCGGCAGGCGGGCGGAGAGATCCTGTTTCATAAGCTGCCGGTTCGTCCCGGCAAGCCGATCCTGGCCGCGGCGACTTCCGCAGGTCAGTTGATCGTCGGTTTGCCGGGGAATCCGGTCAGCGCGGCCGTCGGCGGAAGGCGGTTCGTGGCCCCTTGGTTGCGGGTCTTGGCGGCAGGGACCTCGCCCCCACCCACGACGCTGACGCTGGTCGAGGCACCGGCCAAGACGTTGCCGCTGCACTGGATGCGGCTGGTGCAGGCGCAGCCGGGAGGCCGCGGTGCCCTGGTGGTTTCGCGAGGCTCCGGCGACCTGGTTTCGCTGGCCGGCAGCAGCGGCTTCATCGAGCAACCTCCCGGAACCAACGGATTGGGGCCTTGGCCCTACTGGCCATGGAGCGTAGAAGATTGAACCGGGGCGGCAACCGGCAGGCTTCCAGAGGTCGTTTGCGGGTCGCTTGGGGGGAGCGCGCGAGGAATCGGCCTTGCCCGGTCGTGGAGGGTTGGCGTACCGTCAGCGGCAGTCTATCAATTCGCTTCACTGTGCGAGGCAAGGATGCGCGCCAGCGAGATTCGAAATCATCTGTTTTGCCTGTCGCTGACGGGAGTGCTCGTCGGCTTCGGCGGTTGCCGTGGCAACCTGTCCGACCGTACGGTGCGCGTCAGCAAGGCCCCCGGTTCGTCCCAGTCTCCTGCCGAACCGGTGCCGTCACGCTTGGCTTCGGGGCTCCCGCAGGAACCGTCCAGCGACCCGGATCTCGCGAAGCCGGTCACCGGCACGGACGCTTCCGAATCGTCCGTTCGCCAAGCCAATCGGCTCGAGCCGGCGGGGATGATCGGCAGCGAAGAAGGGATCGATGAAACGCGGCTGATGGCGGCCTTTGAGCACGCCGATCCGCAGGTGCAGGCGATCGCCAAGCGGCAGTATCAAGCCAGCATGGCGCGGGCGCAGACCGCGCCGCCCCGTTCCTCGGCGAACGCCGAGCCGGCTGCTGCGAGCCCAGCCCCTGCCAATCCTGTCCCTGCCAACCCCGCGCCTGCCAACCCCGCGCCTGCCAACGCTGGGCCGACGAAACCCGCGCCCCCCAAGCCTGGGCCTGCCCCCGCTGGGTCCGCTTCGCGGCTGGCTTCGACCCCGGCGGCGATGAGCGACGCGGCGATCGATCGGGATGTCCCCACTTTGCCGGGTTCCGCGCAACGGGTCGCCGAGGCGCAACCCGATCCTGGACCGCTGCCCGATTCGTTGCCGCCGGAGACGACGGCGGCGGTCGCAGCGAAGCCGGGTGCGGCAGCCGCGGCGGACGTTGTCACGGCATCACGCTCGCGCGATCAAGGTGCCGCGCGCGCCGCCGCAGCTGAGGCTTCCTCCGCCGACGAAGCGACGGCGCAAGACGCCGCCAAGGCCGGGACGTCCGAGGGCGAGGAGGCTTCCGAAGCGGCGAGCTTCGAAGAGCGTTTGGCAACGCTCGATGAGCAGCGGCTGTATGCCCTCCTGATCGACCGTTACCAGGCGGCCGAGGACGGGGAAAGCGAAGCGGCCGGACTGCGGCGGCGGATCCACCACCGATTACTGCTGATGATGGCCGGACGGATCGACGAGGCGGTGGAACCGCTGGACGGTTTGGCGCCCAGCGAGCAGGAATACTTGCGGCACCAGTTGCTGACCTTGTGGACGGCGATCGACCCCCAAGGCCATCCGGTCTCACAGCGCCGCTGGACGAGCGCCTTGCCGCATCTCCGGGAGGCGACCAGCTACCTGGCGGCCGCTACCGGCAAGTTGGATGTCCGCTCCTTGGCGTTCTGCACCGAAGTGATCAGTTTTGGCCGCGTCAAACCGTTCGAAACCGATCGTTTCCAAGCGGGTCAAGAAGTGATCCTCTACAGCGAAGTCGATTGCTTTGCCGCGGAACGTCTCAGCGATGGCTACGAGACGCACTTCAACGCGTCGTTTGAAATCTACGATGCCGACGGCAAGCGAGTGGCCGATAAGATCTTGCCTGCGGATCGCCAAGCCGGGAAGAACTACCGCCGCGACTATTTCATCGCCTATCGGATGCACTTGCCGAGCCATCTCGACCCGGGCAGCTATCGGCTGGAATTGACGATCGAAGACCTCAAAGGACAGAAGTACGGTTCGTCGAGCATCCCCTTCCAAGTCGAAGCGAAGGCGCCGGCCAACTGAGGCCGGCGGCGGAAAACCGCCGCGGCGGCCGGCCAGGACCGCGGGCCCTCGCGGCGGCTACTCATCAAAGCCGGCGCGGCGGCGCAGCCGGAGCACGATCGCGCCCATCAACAGCGCGTTCAGCAGCGTGTTGACGAGGAAGTAACCGGCGACGAGCGCTCGGTTTCCTTCGTTCGCAACCGTCGTCTGCTCGACCGTCAAGGCTTCGTTCAGCGGCAAGGCAAAGGCCGCGTTGAAGGGGCTGGCGACTCCTGCCCACTCGGCCATGGCGATCCGCTGCGGCGAGAATTCCAAAATTTGGAATAGCATGGTGAGCGCGATCGGGGCCGCGTAGAGCGCGAGCAAGACGGCGTAGGTCGTCATCAGGCTGATCGAGGTCTTGCGCGCAAAGACGCTGCAGAACATCGCGATCACGGCGTCGGTCACGCAGACCATCCCGACGATCGCGAACATGCCCAAGACCGACGCCCAGTTGCTCCAGAAACTGTCGACCATCAGCGCCCCCAATAACAACGGCCACAGCAGGAAGCTGGTCAGCACGGCCGAGATGCGAAAGCCGACCACCAGTTTTCCCCAGAGGATTTGCCAGGGCGAAATCGTGGTCGTCAGCAGCAGGTCGAGCGTCTGGCGTTCCCGCTCGCCCGTCATGCTGCCGGCCAAAAAGACGGGGCCCACCAGCATGTTGAAGACGACGACGTAGACGACATACCAGGGGCTGTTGGCGGGGGCGTAGAACAAGAGTACCGCCATCAAGGGGATCGCCAGCAGCATGCTGATCTGGATCACCAGCCGCAGCATCAGCGTCCCCTGGCTGAAGATCTCGCTGTGGATCTCCTTGTCGTACACGGGGTTGGCCCCGTCAGCCATCAGGTCCTGTTTCTTTTGGGGGGCGAACAGGCGATCGGGGAATTGGTCGCGTTGGATCACCAGGCCGACCGCCTGCTCGGCTTCCCTATCGAGGTCGATCACCTCTTTTCCCTCGCTCCCCATGTCGGGCGGATAGAGCATGCGGGCGGCGGCATTGCTACACAGGAGGATCGTCGCCGTCAGCCCATAGGCCGGGACGATCACCAGCGCGAGCTTCAATCGCAGCGTGCCTTCGGCTTCTAAAGCTTGCCAAAAGAAGACGCCCAACATGACCAGCGGAAGGATCAGCAGGTAGCTGACGACCAGCGAGGCACTCGTCCGCTTGAAGTAGCTGCTGCAGGCGATCCCGATCGCGCCGAACAGGATCACCGAGACGATCAGCCCGAGGTAGGCGGCCAACACTTCGTAGACGCTGACGCCCCCCAAAGGCAAGCAGAGCACGATGATCGGCAGGGAAGCGACGATCAGCATCCCCAGATGCGTCAGGGCCGCCACCATCTTGCCGAACACGATCGCCCCGGGCCGCAAGGGACTGGCCAGCAACATTTCGTACGTCAAGCGTTCCTTCTCGCCGGAGATCGCGCCGGCGGCAAAGCTGGGCGCCATCAAGGAGGCGATGACGTACTGCCCGAAAAAGAACAGGTTGACCAGGTTTCGCGCGGAACTCGGGTTGCTGGTCAGGTCGAGACGTTGCTCACTGGGCCACGCGAGCAGCACGACCGCGGCCAACAAGATCTGATAGACCGCCAGCAGGAAGAAGGCGCGGCGCGTCCGCAAATTGACGAGCAACTCGCGTTGCAGCACCGGGTTTTCAAATAGGTACATCGCACCCCGTCTTCCCTCGAAGGCCAGCTTCGCGGCGTCCCCGCCGACGACGCTCTTGTTGTAACCGATCTCCATCGTGCGCGGGGAGCAGCAGGGACCTCGCGGGGTCGCCAGCCGCCCGTTTCTCGGTTTGCTGTCCAGCTGGTGCCCGCGGGGGAGCGGAGGCTTTGGATTCGGGGACGGGCACTGCCTCTTGGACGCCCCTCCCAGCCGCTGCCAGCGGCGACCTTGCCGCGATTTCGTTTGCGATGGCTAGCGGACGGCGCTAAGCTGCGGAAAGAGCCTGCGAGGCCAGGTCGTTTTCTTCTGAGGAGGGCGCGGCGATGAAGCGGAACCGGTGGTTGGGAATGTTGGTGGCCTTGGTCGGTCTCGGCGGTTGTGTGCAGACGCTTCAGCCGGCTTATCAAGCGAAGGATCTCATTTTCGAGCCTGGCTTGCTGGGGGTTTGGAAAGATGGCGATTCCAGCGATTCGCGAGGGCAGTGGGAGTTCCGCCGGGACGGGAAGCAGGGCTATCAGTTGGTGATCACCGATAACAACGGCAAGACCGGCAAGTTCCAGGCACACTTGGCGCGCGTCGATGATCTGACGCTGATCGATTTGGTTCCTGAAAGGCCTGCTGTCGACGCCAGCGAGACGTACCTCTATTACCTGTTGCCAACCCACACGTTTTTTGTGGTCGACCAGCTCGAACCCGAATTGCAGATGCGGGCGATGAATGTCCAATGGTTGGGAAAGCAGCTCGAAGCGGAGCCGGGGTTGCTCGCGCACGAATCGCGCGAACGCGATAAACGATTGCTGGTGACCGCTTCGACGAAAGAGCTGCAGCAATTCATCCGGCAGCATCGGAACCACGACGAGGCGTTTGGGGAACCGTCGCATCTGGTCCGGCTGGCCGACCCCCGCTAAGCGGCGCAGTCGCTATAACCGCTACGGGCGTCAGCTTCGCTATTGGCCGGCGGGAAAATCGGCCAGGCGACCGCTCCTACGCCGGCACGTCGCGGACGGGAAACTACACTGCGTCCCTCGACGGCTTCTTCCCGACTCGGATTGGAATCGCCATGCCGCTCTATTGGTTCTTGCTCGTGGTCCTCTCGCTGGGGTGTGGCTCGCTGGACCGCCCCGCTGTCGATCCGCTCCGGATGGGGATCGCGACGGCTGGACTGTGTCTCGGCTGGGGTTTGTTGGGCAAGACCGCGGCCCTGATCGCGACCTCGCAGTTGCAGCAAGGGCGGGGCAATCGCCTCGCGATCGTGCGGTTGTTCGAGCGTCAGTTGGATGGTTTGCGTTGGTCGGGCCTGCTGGCCGCCGGCGTCTGCTTGGTCGGTTTTGGTTACGCCGGTTGGGCCGAGTCGTTGCCGATCAGCCGTGTTTCGATGGCGGCCCGGGCGACGCTGCTGATCGTCCCGGCGCTTTCCATTGTCTCCTTGCTGTGGTGGGTGGATCACCAGTTTGGGGTGGCGAACGGATTCATTCCCGGCGGCTGGCGACGCAGCGGTCGTGACGCGTTGGCGCTGTTTCGTCTGCAAGCGGCTTGGCTGGTCTTGCCGGTCTTGCTGTTGCTGCTGTTGCTCGACCTGGCGACGGCGATTCCGGGGCTCGGCAGCATGGCGGGTGGGACGCTCGTGGTGGCGATCGCGTTGCTCGCGGTCCTCCTTGGGTTGCCGATGGTCGTGCGGCGGATCTGGAAAACCGAACGCCTGGAGGCGACGGGACCCTATGGGGAACTGGTGCGATTGCCCGCCATGGCGGGCTTCGGAAG
>CAYNVI010000123.1:0-10361 GCA_964400585.1 uncultured Pirellulaceae bacterium
AGAGCATCCCAAACGTCCCGTCGAGGGACTCGCCTGCCCGCGCAGCGAAGTCTCCGGGCAACGCTTGTGGGGGCTTTTTCGCGAACGCTTCCAGACCCCCGAGCGATTCTTCGCCCAGCACTTCGTGGCCAACTATTGCCCCTTGGTCTTCATGGAAGCGAGCGGCAAGAATCGGACGCCCGACAAACTGCCGGCTGCCGAACGCGCTCCCCTCGATGAGGCCTGCGATGCTCATTTGCAACGGCTGATCGCGATCGTCCAGCCGCGTTGGCTGGTGGGAATCGGAGCCTATGCCGAGCGATGCTTGCGACGGGTCGCGGGCCAGCAAGCGACGATCGCGCGGATCTTGCACCCCAGCCCTGCCAGCCCAGCCGCGAATCGGGGGTGGGCGGAAGCGGCGACGAAGCAGCTGATCGACGCCGGCATCTGGCAGGAGTAACCGCGGGCGGGCTGTTTCGGGACGCGAGCACGGCGGCTACTGCTGATAGCGCGCGATCGCTTCGGGCAGGGGATAATGCGTCACGTCGCGGTCGCCGCCCAATGCCTCCAGCTCCAACAAGCGGGCAAACCCACGGGTCACCAGCTCTGCCCGGCGGGCCACATAATCCGCATCCAGCTGCCGGCGATCGAAGAGGCCCTCCACCGTGAGCTCGGGAAAGGCTTGATGGTCGATGAACTGGGCCAACGTGGGGTTGCAGCGGAGATGCCGTTCCGGACTGGTGTGGAGGATCTCGGGATCGAGTTCGCCGATCACATACCGCAGGTACAGATCGCTTTCGCTAAGCTGTTCGACATCGTCGCCGCAAACCTCGCAACGATAGCCTTGCTCGCACCGTGCCATGGCTTAGCGATTCAGCCCCAGGACGTCAAACATGTCATACAGACCCGGCGGTTTGCCCGCCAACCACTTGGCTGCGGCGAGGGCGCCGGTCGCATAGCAATCCCGGTTGGAAGCGGCGACCTTCATCTCGATCGTTTCTCCGAGCATCCCAAAGACGATCGTGTGTTCTCCCGGATTATCGCCGACGCGAATCGCGTGGTACCCGATTTCCTGTTGGGTTCGCGCGCCGGTCTTCCCTTCGCGACCGTGGACATGGGCGACCTCGCCGTCCCATTGCTCGGCGATCAATTCGCCAAACTTCAGCGCCGTTCCGCTGGGAGCATCTTCCTTGAACCGATGGTGCCGTTCCAGGATCTCGACATCGAGCCCGCCGCTGACGCCCTGCAGGGCCTGGGCAGCCTGCGCCGCCAACCGCATCGTCAGGTTGACTGCCAGCGACATGCTGGGCGCCCAGACGAGCGGGATCTTGAGCGCAGCCGCTTCCAACTGCGTTTTCTGTGCGTCCCGCAAGCCGGTCGTCGCCACCACCAACGAAGCGCCGCTGGTCAGGCATTGGTCGAGGCAACGATCGAAGGCTTCCGGCAGCGAGAAATCGATCACCACGTCGGCTCCCGAAGGGAACTCGTGCGTCAACGGGATATCCAGTTTTTCGCACTGAGCGACCCGCCCGGCATCTTCCCCGAGGTGGGGACTCGTCGCCTGCTCGACCGCCCCGACCAACTGCAAGGCCTTATCTTCGCTCGCCAAGGCAACGACCCGGCGGCCCATCCGCCCAGCCGCCCCATGCACCGTTAATCGCAACATCGTCTCTCGTCGGCAAAAGAAGAAAGAAAGGAAACGAAGCAAGGTTCGCCCAGGGAGAATCCGGGCGACCGTCACCCGCTCAAGAGTAGAGCTGGATCGCTTTGATGATCTCGTCGAGTTCGTTGGGCACGGGGATCGCGCGATTCGGGAAACTCGCCTTTTGCACGCCGCGACTGCCCAACACCTTGTTGAACATTTCCTGGTCGGTGGTGTGGTAGGCGACGGTGGCGGTGGGGTCTTTCAGTTCGTGGCCGGTCAGCACACAGACCACGCGATCACTCGGCGCGATCACCCCTTCGCGGCGCAGCTGTTTGGCCCCGGCGACGCTCGCCGCCGATGCCGGTTCACAGCCAAAACCGCCGGCTCCGACTTGCGCCTTGGCGTCCAGGATATCCTGGTCGGAGACTTGGCGGACGACCCCATCCAAGGCGTCGAGGGCGCGCAGGCATTTTTTCAAATTGACGGGGCGATTGATTTCGATGGCGCTGGCGATCGTATCGGCCTTGGCGTTGGAGCGGTCCATCTCGTCGTTGTAAGACCGGATCGGATCCATATCGATCTGCCCGCCGTTCCAACGCACGCCACGGCGCTCGAACAGCTCGTACAGCGTGTCGGCGCCGCTGGCATTGATCACCGCCAAGCGGGGCATCCGATCGATCAGTCCTAAGCGTTTGAGCTCGATAAACGCCTTGCCGAAGGCACTGCTGTTGCCCAGGTTGCCGCCCGGCACGACGATCCAATCGGGGATTTCCCAGCGGAGCGCTTCCAGCACCCGAAACATGATCGTTTTTTGCCCTTCGAGGCGGAAGGGATTGACGCTATTGACCAGGTAGATCCCCATCTCCTGGGTGATCTCTTTGACGCGGATCATCGCATCATCGAAATCGCCCGCGATCTGGATCGTGAGGGCCCCGTAGTCGAGTGCTTGGCTGAGTTTCCCGTAGGCGATCTTGCCGCTGCCCACGAAGATCACCGCGTTCATCAGCCGCGTCGCACTGCAGTAGAGCGCCAGCGAGGCACTGGTGTTGCCGGTGCTGGCACATGCCGCGCGTTTGGCCCCCATCATGTTGGCGTGGGTAAAGGCGGCGCACATCCCATTGTCTTTAAAGCTGCCCGAAGGGTTCATCCCTTCGTACTGCAGGTGAGCCCGCCCCCGATCGAGGCCGATGTAATCGCCGACCGAATCGGATTGCTGCAGCAAGGTTTGCCCTTCGCCCACCGTGACCACTTCGTCCTGCCGGCAGAAGGGCAGCAGCTCATGAAACCGCCAGACCCCGCTGAAGCGGACCGGATCGAAACGCTGCGACCACATCGCCTCGAAGTCGTTCATCTTCTGCGGGATCGACGCCCGATCCCATTCGTAATCGATATCGAGCAGGTCCCCACACCGATCGCAGCTTGTCCGCACCGAGCGAGCTTCGTAGGTGGCGGCGCAGCTGGGGTTGATGCACCGCTGAAAAGCGAGGTCGGTGCGGGACGCGATCGATGGGTTCATGGTGGTCGACGAAGGCATGGGAGACCGGGGAAAATGCGGAAACGTCGGAACGTCGACCGAGCCGAGCGAGCCCTTCCGGGGCGCGGGGGACGGGGGACGGATCGAACGAGTCAAGGGTCGAAGCAACGGGCCACAAAGCCCGCCGCGGGGGGTGGCGGGGCCGAGATCACGCCACGGTCATCACTCCGGGAACCACCTCGGATCACGGAGGCCAGGCCGCCGCGCACCGGACCGCCCGCGGCCGATTTCTCTCCCTCCAGAATACCGTCCCGCCCCGATTATTGTAAAATTCACGCACGGGGGATATCGGGGGCCGCCGCGGCAGCCTCCCAGCCGATCCGGAATCAGGCGTGAACACGCCGCACCCCTCTGCTGGTTGACAAGCGGGCCCGCCCGAGCAACATCGACGCCCAGGAATCATCAACAATATTGACGCGCCACGATGATGCGACCGTCGCCGCGATCGGCAGCGACGCTCCCCTCGACGTGATCACTCCCTTCCAAAACTTCGGACTCATCGGCTCATGGCTGCAAAAAAAAGAGACTATTCGCCCTACAAGCCGCTGCTCGAGGCGCTGCGCGACCGGTTACGAGGCGATGTGCGGACGATCTCCGATGCGGCCCTGCTCAGCGGCAGCGATGCCGAAGGAGATCTCTCCCACGTCCCCACGCATCTGGCCGACAAAGGGACCGAGGCGTACCTCCAAGAATTCGACCTGTCGATGGTCGAGAACGAAGAGGATACGCTAGCCCTGATCGATGCGGCTCTTGAGCGGCTCCAGACGGGGCAATACGGTACGTGTCAGAACTGCGAAAAGCCGATCCCCAAAGCCCGCTTGAACGCGATCCCTTACACCGCCTACTGCGTCCACTGTGCCACCAAGCTCCAGTCCTAGTCGCGATTCCTCCTCGCGCCCGTCGCCGGCGGCGATCTTGTCGCGACCGGGCCCGCCGCTGCCCACCAGCCGGCCGCTGGTGTTCGCCCTGATCGCCATCAGCGGGGCGGCCGCCGACCTGCTGACCAAACAGTGGATCTTCCGCTGGCGGGGGCTGCCGGGTCACCGCGCCCCCTGGTGGCTGATCGAGGAACACGTCGGGATCGAGACCGCCGTCAACATCGGCGCTGTCTTCGGCGTCGGCGCCGGCAAGGGAATCCTGTTCGCCGCGCTCTCGATCGTGGCCGGTTGCGGGATCCTGATCTGGCTTTTCTGGTATCGTGCGGCCCACCAATGGTGGCTGACGATCGCCCTCGCCCTGGTCACCGGCGGAATTGTCGGGAACCTCTACGATCGGCTCGGGCTCTGGTGGCAGCCGGGCTATCCCGAGCCCTGGAAAAGCGGTGTCCGCGACTGGATCCTCTGGCAAGTCAGCAACGCTTGGAAGTGGCCGAATTTCAACATCGCCGACAGCCTGCTGGTCGTCGGCGCCGGTATGCTGCTGTGGCGATCCTTTTTTCCCGGCACGGTGGGAGCCGACGACGAGCCCTCCCCCTCCGAGTCCGACCAGGCCACCTAGCTGGACCGCGCCACTTTTGATGAGCGGGTTGGGCGGTAGCACAAGGCCTTTCCGCGAGGGGCCGGCGGCTAGCGCCGAAACCGCTCAAATGACCGACAAACACAGTAAAAACCGACACCTTGAACCCCTGATCCCCAGACGATGCGAAGCCCCGAAGAATGGTCCGCGCTCCACGAAGGACGCCTCGAACGGATGGTCAGCATCGCCCAGGCGGCCGGACAAAGCACCTTGGCGCATTTCCGCCAAAGCGAGCTGGCGGTCGAGGCGAAAGCGGACGATTCGCCCGTCACGGCGGCGGACCGGGCCGCCGAGCAGATGGTCCGCAAGCAAATCGCTGAAGCCTTCCCCGCGGATGAAGTGGTCGGCGAAGAATACGAGCGGCAGCCGGGCAGCAGCGGCTATCGCTGGATTGTCGATCCGATCGACGGCACCAAATCGTTTGTCGCCGGGGTGCCGCTCTACTCGACCTTGCTGGCCGTCGAGCAAGGCGACCAGCCTGTAGGCGGCGTGATCTACATCCCGGCGGTCGAAGAATGTGTGGCGGCCGCCCGCGGCCAAGGCGCCTGGTACCGCGATGGGGCGGCCGGCCGCTGGATCCCCGCCCGCGTCTCCCAGCGAAGAACCCTCGGTGAAGCGATTTTCGTCACCAGCCAAGTCGATGCGTTCGATGGCCGCGGTGCCGGCGAAGCTTACAAGGCGATCGAACGCGAAGCGTGGATCACCCGCACCTGGGGGGATGGCTACGGCTACCTGCTCGTCGCCACCGGTCGCGCCGACGTGATGGTCGATCCGGTCGTCAACGCCTGGGACATCGCCGCGATCCGCCCGGTGATCGAAGAGGCGGGCGGCCGGTTCACCAACTGGGAAGACGAGGTCACCTCTCGCGGGGACGATGCCCTCGGCACCAACGGCCATCTCCACGCCGACGTCCTCCGCCACCTCCAGGCGGGCTGAACCGCGGTACCGCTCCGCTGATTCGCTCCATTTACAAGCTTGGGGGTTCCTGGCTAAACTCTCGGTTTGGCCCAGGCTCCCGGTCCGTCCCCAGCGAAGGGACGCTGGGTTCGCTTCCTCGTTTGCCGTGGTTTTTGGTCGTTTATGTTCGATTCGCTCTCCGAAGGTCTGCAAACCGCCTTCAAAAGCTTGCGCGGCAAGGGCAAGCTGACCGAGAGCAATATGCGCGAGGGGCTGCAAACGGTCGAGCAGGCGTTGCTGGAGGCCGACGTCAGCTATCCGGTCGTGCAAGCCTTCATGGAGCACGTCACCGAGAAAGCGCTCGGCAAACGCGTGCTGCTCAGCCTGCGGCCGCACGAGGAATTGATCCGGATCATCTACGATGAGCTGGTCACGATCCTGGGCCCGGTCGATTCCTCGCTGCATCTGAAGAAAGACGGCTGCACGATCATCATGCTCTGCGGCCTCCAAGGGTCGGGGAAAACGACCACCTGCGGAAAGCTCTCGCAGATGCTGATGGAGGAAAACGTCACCCCCACGCTGGTGGCTGCCGACCTCCAGCGGCCGGCGGCGATCGAGCAGCTGCATGTGATCGGCCGAGAGCTGAACGTGCCGGTCTACAGCGATGCGGACGAAAAAGACGCGGTGAAGGTCTGCCGTGCCGGCGTGAAAGCGGCCGAGGCCAACGATTCCCGCGTGGTCATCCTCGACACCGCCGGCCGCTTGGCGATCGATCAAGAACTGATGGCCGAGCTGAGCCGCATCGACAAGAAGGTCAGCCCCGACCAGGTGTACCTGGTGGTCGATGGGATGACGGGCCAGGATGCGGTCAACAGCGCCGGGGCGTTCAACGCCGAGCTGGAGCTGGACGGGGTCGTGATGACCAAGCTCGACGGCGACGCCCGCGGCGGGGCCCTGCTGTCGGTCAAGCAAGTCACCGGCGTGCCGATCAAATTCATCGGGACGGGCGAACGCTTCGATGCCCTCGAACCGTTCCGGCCCGAGGGGATGGCAAGCCGGATCCTGGAGATGGGCGACGTCGTCGCCGCCGCGCGGGAAGCTCACCGGATCGTCGACGAGCAAGAACGCGAGGAACTGGAACAGAAGATGGCCTCCGGCGACCTGACGCTGGAGGACTTTAAGGGGCTGATGGAAAAGGTCGCCAAGCCGGGACTGATGGGCAAAATGATGGGGCTGATGCCCGGCATGTCCCAGTTCAAAGACGCGATGGAGAGCGAAGAGGCGGCCGGCGGGATCAAACAGACGATCGGAGCGATCAACAGCATGACCGCCGCCGAACGGCGGAACCCCAAGCTGATCGACGTCAACCGCCGCAACCGGATCGCCCGCGGGGCCGGCGTCGATGCCCCCACGATCACCCAACTGGTCAAGCAATTCGAGACGATGAAGCCGGTCATGCAGATGATGGCCGGCGGAGGCGCCGCCGACCGCATGCAAATGATGCGACAATTGCAGTCGAGCGGGATGATGACCGACCCGAACATGGGCGGGATGAAAGTCAAAAAGAAGACGGGGAAGCGTTTAAGCCCCGCGGAAAAAGCCAAGCAGCGCAAAGAGCGTGAACGGGAACTCCGCAAACTGAAACGCAAGAAGCGATAACCGCTTCAGCAGCTTCCTACTGGAGCGACAGACGGGCTGTCCTCCTCGGTGGCGAGAGCCATCTGACAACAGACGAAAGTGATTGTTTTACCGAGCAATAGCTTCCCTTTTGATTTGGAACGCCAGTTCCAGGAGATTGAAACGACCGTGGCAGTA
This sequence comes from uncultured Pirellulaceae bacterium, assembly GCA_964400585.1. Lineage (GTDB taxonomy): Bacteria > Planctomycetota > Planctomycetia > Pirellulales > Pirellulaceae > CAYNVI01. The sequence continues at coordinate 7,386 of CAYNVI010000123.1, forward strand.
CGCATTCGCCTCAAAAAGATGGGTCGCACCCATCGCCCTTACTTCCGCCTTTGTGCGGTAGACCAACGCTCCCCCCGCGACGGCCGCGTGATCGAGGAACTGGGCCAGTACGACCCGATGTGCCCCGAGACCGACGCCCGCGCCCAGCTCCGTGGCGACCGCATCGACTATTGGCTGAGCGTCGGCGCCCAGCCGAGCGACAAGGCCAAGGTGCTGATCAAGAAGTACGGCGCCAACGGCAGCCACCTCGAACAGCAGGAAGCCGCCCTCCAACGCCTCGGCAAACGCAAAGAATACAACTGGACGCCCGCCCCCGCCGCTCCGGCTCCGGCCAAAGAAGCGGAACCGGCGCCGGCCGAGGAAGCCGCCCCCGAAGCGAGCGCAGGAGCCGAGGAACAGCCGGCCGCCGAAGCGGCTTCGGAATCCTCCGAAAAGTAGCCCGCTCCGATGCGCTTTGATGTCGTCACGCTCTTCCCGGCGATCTTCGACGGCTACCTGACCCAGAGTCTGCTCGATAAAGCGATTCAGCGTCAGTTGGTCGAGATCCATCGCCACGACCTGCGTGATTGGTCCACCGATTCCAAGCACCACAAGATCGATGACCGGCCCTTCGGGGGAGGCCCGGGCATGCTGATCCAGGCGCCGCCCACGGTGGACTGCGTCGAAGCGATCGAGCGGCAAACCGAAATCCCGGCGCGACGCGTCGTGTTGACTCCTCAGGGGAAACGCTTCGATCAGCGGGTCGCCGAGGATTTTGCCAGCTCGCCGCGGCTGATGTTACTGTGCGGCCGGTACGAAGGCTTCGATCAACGGGTCCTCGATATCCTCGAACCCGAAGAGATCAGCATCGGCGACTTTGTCCTCAATGGAGGCGAAGTCGCCGCGATGGTCCTGATCGATGCCGTGGTCCGCTTGTTGCCGGGGGTCCTCGGCGACGAATTGAGTCACATGGATGATTCCTTCAGCCGCGGAAATCGGTTGCTGGAATTCCCCCAATACACGCGACCGCGCGAATTCCGCGGGTACCCCGTGCCCGAGGTCCTACTGAGCGGAGACCATCGACGCATCGCCGCCTGGCGAGCCGAACAAAGTCGGCTCAAAACCGCGGATCGCCGCAGCGACCTGCTGGGCGAAGCGTAGCGCCGCTGCCCTTGCCGCTCCCCAACCGATTCACTCCCTTTCAGACAAAGCGATAGAACAATGAGTCAGCAATTGATGGAGCTGGTGGAAAAATCCAGCATCAAATCGGAGATCCCCCAGTTCGACATCGGCGATACGGTCGATGTCCACACCAAGATCCTGGAAGGCGAGAAAGAGCGGATTCAGGTCTTCACCGGAACCGTCATCGCCCGCAGCGGGTCGGGATCGCGGGAAATGTTCACCGTCCGGCGGATCGTCGCCGGCCAGGGCGTCGAACGGAAGTTCCCGCTCCACAGCCCCCGCGTCGATAAGATCGAAGTCAAACGGAGCAGCGTCGTGCGTCGCGCCAAGCTCTACTTCCTCCGCGACCGCGTCGGCAAAGCCGTTCGCCTCAAAGAGCGTCGCCGCACCTAAGCGTGGTCGGAAGAACGGCCGCCGCGCGGCGCCGGTGGTTGCCTCGCGCCGCAGCCAGCGGCCATCAGGGCCAGGGGAAAGGGGCAGCATGCGAATGGGCCACTGGTGCCGCAACGCGTACGAACGCTACCTCTCCTGGCGATACGGGACGATCGACCCCAGTGCCCCGTTGGGACGAAGGGGTGAACAAGCCGCGGCACGGGCCCTCCGTCGCCGCGGCTGGAAAATCCTCGCCCACGGCGAAAGCGACCGACTGGGCGAGTTGGACCTGATCGCCCTCGACCGCCGGACCCTCGTCTTTGTCGAAGTCAAAACGCTGGCGAGCCGCCGGCCCGGGCATCCCGCCGAACGGGTCGACGCCGACAAACAGCGGCGGATCACGCAAGCCGCCCTCCGCTACCTGAGACGGCACCGCCTCCTCGAACAACGGGCGCGTTTCGATGTGGTCGCCATCTGGTGGCCCGATCCCACGCCGCAGCCACAACGGCTCGAACATTACGAGAACGCCTTCGAAGCGCAAGGCGACGGCCAATGGTTCTGCTGACCCGCCGTGGCAAGAATCCGCAGCCGGCCGCCGCGGCGGAACCCCGCGGGGGACAAGGTTGCAGCGGCTTGCGGAAGTTTGCTCACGGCAAACCGGACCGCCCCGCCGCTGGATCGGCACGACCCAGCTGTTCAAACCCCCGTGCCCGCAGCAAACAGGCGTCGCAACGACCGCAGGGACGCTCTCCATCGAGCGGATCGTAGCAGGAGATGGTCTCCCCATAGTCGACGCCCAACTCCAATCCCCGCGCGATGATCTGCGCCTTGGAAAGCTCCACCAAGGGGGCCTCGATCCGCAATGGCTCCGCGTCCCGCACCCCGGACCTCGTGGCCAGGTTGGCCATCCGCTCGAATGCCTCGATGAACGCCGGGCGGCAGTCGGGGTAGCCGCTGTAGTCGAGCGCGTTGACCCCGATATAGATCGCTTTCGCGTCGATCGTCTCGGCGAAGGCGAGCGCCAGTGACAAAAAGACGGTGTTCCGCGCCGGCACATAAGTCACCGGGATTTCACCGCCGATCTGGTCCGCCGTGGAGCCTTTGGGAACGGTGATCGCACCGTCGGTCAGCGCCGAGCCGCCGAACTGAGCCAGATCGATCTCGACGATCCGATGCGATGCCGCGTCCAGTTGCCGGGCGATCCGTTGGGCGCAGGCCAATTCGTGTTGATGCCGCTGGCCGTAGCGGAAACTGATCGCATGCGGCTGGAAGCCATCCGCTTTGGCGATCGCCAGACAGGTCGCGCTGTCGAGGCCTCCGGAGAGCAGCACCACCGCGCGGCGGGTTGTCGATTGCATGGTCGTTTGCCTTTGACGGCCGCTGGGGGCAAGCAGCAGAGGAGGCCGATCCGGCCATTACGAAGACGAGGCGGCACGACCGGTC
>CAYNVI010000124.1:0-10336 GCA_964400585.1 uncultured Pirellulaceae bacterium
TAACAGATCGAGCAGCGGCCGCAGCCGACGCTCGTAGTTTAGAAAACGGCGAAACGTGAAAACAGGAACGGAACCGGAACGTTGGGACGAATTTGTCTTGGCGTGTGTGATGGGTCGTGCGTGGTGCTGACGTCGGCGCGGAGGCTCCTGAACAAGGGCGCCCTTGGATCGCTACGGGTGGCGTGCGGAGCGGTTGAGGAGACGATGCAGGTTGGAGTGTTCGCGGATCGAACGGATCTGGACGTCTTCGAGGGTCAGCAGCCAGCTGCCCGCGAAGGACCGCGGGCGATCCTCGGAGTCTTGGTTCCGCCCGCTTCCGGAAACGTGCCGCTTGGCGGTCCAGTAGATCGCCAAGCGATGTCCCTGAACCAAGAGGTGATCGATCCGAGGATGGAGCGGGCCGATCGCCCGCCGTAGATCGTGGTAACGTTGCCGAATCGCCGAGTGCCCGCGATAACGGTTGGCGTCGGTCGCCAGCTTGACGGCCGGATGGAGCACTTGTTCCGCATGCGGCGGATCCCAATCGAGCAGCGCGAGGCGCAGCCAACCCTCGGCCAGGTCCTCCATAACGTCGGGCTGGCCCGTCACGATAAAGTGGGACGAGGAGAGCTGCAGATCGGCCGGGGCCAGTCGTTGATAGGCTTCCAACACCGCCCGCAATGCCGCGCGACTGATCGGTCCGCCCCGTTCGAGTTTGCGGATGAAGCGGTCGGACAAGCCAGCATGATGGGCGACCTCTTCCTGGGTTAATCCCAACGAAAGCCGGAGTTCGCGCAGCCGCCTGCCATCGCCTCCGATGCTCCGTTTTCCCGACCTCACGATGGCGTCTCGCTTCTCGTTGCGTGCCGATTCCTGGATGATTGGACTCGGGATCCTCCCCCCAAGCGTCCGGCGGGGAGAGGATTCCTTATTAGCTGCATGCCGCCGCCAGTTGCCGACCCGACACAAAAAACGGCAAAGAGGTTACACTGGAATCTACGGGGGGGCAGAGGGTCTACTGCGGGAGTGGGTTTGGTGTCGAGCCGTTGCGGCGGGGGCGGGGTTCTCCGAATCGATTCCTGTCATCGTGTCGCTGCCGAGTTTGAGCCATGACGCCTTTTGAAACGCCAGCCTCTCGAGACGGTTCGCCCGTGAACGATCCTGCCGAGACCTGCGAAGCAGCGTGGGGAGAGTATTACCCGCGATTGGTGCGGCTTGCTCGTTGCCGACTGGCACAGCAGCCGCGCCGCGATGCGGATGAAGAAGATGTGGCGCTTAGCGCAATGCGGAGTTTCTATCGGGGGCTCGAGGCCGGAAATTTTCCCGACCTCCGTCACCCGGACAGCCTGTGGAAGGTGTTGTTGACGCTGACGATTCGCAAGGCGAACCATCGCCTCCGCTACCAGGTGGCGGAAAAACGAGGGGCCGGGAAAGTGCGGGGCTAGTCGGTCTTCGATTGGGCTGGGGCGGAGCCCGCGGCGCCGCGCGGCCTCGAACAAAAGGCAGCGTCACCCGGAGACGCGGAGGCAGCCAAGGTCCTCGCCGAATGCCGCGAAATGTTCGAGCGGTTGGGAGATCCCCAATTGATGCAAATTGCCAGCTGGAAACTGGAAGGACGGACGCACGAGGAGATCGCCGGTCGGCTCGGTTGTGCGATCCGGACGGTGGAGCGAAAGCTCTACCGCATTCGGCTCAAATGGGAGCGGTTGTCGGAGTCGACGGGACCCGCCTGATTCGCCGCAGCAAAGGGGGCGGTCACTCTTCCGCGGCGTAATCGGCAAAAGCTTGCCGCAAGCCCTGGAGGTCGAAGACGTCCGAGGCCAGGCGATTCCGTCCCACGGCGGCGAGATAGCGGCCGTCCGGGCCAAAGGCCAGATGATCGATCGGCCGTTCATAGCGGGCGAGTTCCACGTACGGCTCGAACCCCCGCGGGCCATCACGCCACAGGCTGCACAGGCCGGAGGCATCTGCGAGCGCCAACCAGCGGCCGTCCCCCGAGAGCGCCTGAGCGGTGACCCGGTGCCCTTTTTTGACGAGGGTTTCGAGTAACGCTCCGGAGGGCAACGCCCGGCGTTCCACCCTGCCCGCATCCCCGGAAACGATCATCCAGGCCTCCTCGGGTCCCAGGTCCAGCTGGTTCACCGCTTCCTTCGAAACGGGCAATTCCTTGATCAGTTGCCCGGAGTCGCGATCGGTCAGTTGAATCTTCCCGTTGCGTGCCGCCGTGTAGGTGAACTGCTGCCCTACTTTGACGTCGTAAATATGAGAAAGCCCGGCGGGCTTCGTTTGCCAGCGTCTTGGCGGGGCGGTCTTCCCCAGCTCCCATGCTGCCAGGTACTCGTCGGCGAGCACGCCCCAGACGTGATCGTGCTGGGGATCGATGGTGACGCAATCGATCAAGGCGGGTTTGGACGCGGTGCCGTCAGCTTGGGCCGGCAAGGGAGACACGAGAACGCCTTCGATATCGACATAGTCGAACGGCGCGCCGCCTCCCGGTAACTCCAAGCGGGCATCGATCTCTGCGGTGAAACGATTTCTGGCATCGCGGTGCAAGACCACCATGGCGGCGTCGGCGGAGGCGAATTCGCGGATGCCCCAGGGCCGCCGGGCGCCCGGCGAACCCGATTCAATCGGCATGTCGACTTTGCGAAGGTGACCTCCAACAACCGCCTCCCCTCCGTGCGCATTGCGCTGCCAGCGAAGCACGACCGAAACCGCCAGACGCGTCCAGCCCGCAGGAATCTGATCCTCGGGAACGACGACCCGTAGGACCGTCGGATCGTCTTTCGGCGCGACCCGTAGCACGCTGACGCCGTCGTCTCGCTGGAAACGAGGCACGGGTTGGAGTCGTTCATCGCGGACCGCATCGAGATCCAGCGAAACGGATTGCCCCGCCTCGTTCAACGTCTGCACGCGAAGGGGCTGGCCGCTGCCGGCCTTGATGGCGACGAGGCCCAGGGGCCGCGCGGTGACGACTCGCCAAGGCCCTCGGGCAGCAGCCTCGTTGCCAGAGACGCGCGAATCGAAACCGGATGGGTCAAGGACGAGGAACTCACTGATGTCACGACCTGACGCGCAATCCCATTGCATCATCCGTACCCGCCGATAGGGCCAAGCCGCTTCGCGCGCGGCCACGAACACGTTGTCCTCGATCGCACCTCGCGTCGTGCGATCTAAGATTCCCGACATCAATCGCCGACCGCGGGGCCGCCGTAATTCGTAGAGTTCCACGGGACCTCCCTTGCGGATCGCCACATAACGTCCGCGGGGGTCGAGTGCCGTGATCGCCACGTGCCGCGCACTGGCAGGGATCCGGTAGAGCAAGGCGCCGGAGGAGGCGTTCCAGAGGCGTACCGTTTCGTCCCCCGGCGCGATCACGAGGTCGCCGTCGAACGCGACTCCGCTGTGCGCCATGGTGGTCTCCAAACCGCCGTCGCGCAGCAGCCTGGGCATTCGCCACCCCGACCGCAGATCAAAGAGCGTGATCGCGTTCTGGTATTCGACGGCGAGCGTGCGGCCATCCGGGGCGAGTGCGCAACGGCCTCCGTCCTCGATCGCTTTACCGAAATGGTTATCCATTCGTTCCGGCGGCTGGTCCAGGGAGGGGCGCACTTCAATCTTGTCGCGGTACAACACGACCAGATCGTCGCCGCGGGGATTGCAGGCGAAGTCGCGGACTGCTTTGTCGACCATCACCGGGTTTTGAAAGTCTTCCCACTGCACGAGTCGTTGTTCGTTCACCATCGCAAAGAGCAGCCGCCCATCGTGCGAAAACCCGACTTTGGAAACCTCTTGGTCGGGGAGAACCTCGAGGGTTGTCGGAGGCGCCGCGGGATCCTCCAGGTCATAGACAAGGACCTGGCCAAACCGCGTGCCCGCCGCCAGGTAGCGATGCTTGGGTCCAAAGCCGAGCGCGCGGATTCCGTTATCCACTTTGGCGTCGCCGCGGGCGATGCGTCGTTGCGTGTCGGCCTCGCTGTCGAAAGAAAAAGTCCACTGGGGAGTGTCGAGATCGCTGAGCGAGAACACCTGGATCGTGGGACGGGTTTCCTCGACCGAGTCCCCCAGGGCGAGATACCGTCCATCGGGACTAAAGCTGACCGCTCCGGCCAGCGTCTCGTCGGCGACGGTCCGCCACGGTCGGATATCGAAATGCGTTTTGGCGAGCGTCAGCGTTTCGCGGATCAGTTGGGGATCGCGGATGGCAACGGGAAGGCGTTCGGCTTCCTGCAGTAGTTGTTCCACGCTCCACGACCAGCCGGGTTCGTGGCGGGCCGCCAACGACTTGGCCTCTTGGAGCAAGCGATAAAAGTGAGCCGTCTCGGCGGTTTCCTGGCGGCTGCTCGCGAGGGCTTGGGCGGTGCGGAGCGCGCTGGTTTTGGTCACCGAATCGTGCCGATACATGATCCCTGCCAAGATGGCGATCAGGAGCAGGCTACTGGTTGCCAGCAAGCCGACCGGGGTCGGGTTTCGCCGGCACCATCTCGCGGTCCGGGCCAGCGAGCTGATCGGCCGCGCGGTGATCGGGCGTCCCGCCAGATACCGTCCCAAATCCTCCGCCAAAGCTTGGCAGGTGGGATACCGGCCCGCCGGGTCTTTGGCCAGGCACTTCAAACAAATCGTCTCTAAGTCGCGGTGGATTTCGGCATTGAAAGCACGAGGACTGACCGGTTCTTTTGAAATCACTTGGAGCAAGGTTTCGCTGACCGAGGGGGCCCTCAGGGGCGGGCGCCCGGTGAGCATGAAGTATAAAATGGCTCCCAAGGCATAGATGTCGGTGGCGGGCCCGACGCGGTCGCGTTTTCCCGACGCCTGCTCCGGTGCCATATAGCTTGGCGTCCCCAGGACCTGGCCCGAGCGCGTCAAGTCGCGCGTGGTTTCGAGGTTCAGGTCTTTGGCCAAGCCGAAATCGGTGAGCTGCGGCGCACCCGTCTCGTCCAGCAAGACATTGGCTGGTTTGAGATCGCGGTGCAGGATCCCCTGCTCATGCGCGTAGCCGACCGCTTGGGCAAGGGATTGGAGGAGGCGTGCCGCCGCGGTCGGCTCATACAGCGTTTGCTGGACCTGCTCCTCCAAGTCGGTGCCGGAAACCAATCGCATCGCACAGAAGGGGCGACCCTCGCTTTCGCCGACTTCGTAGATCGGCACAATCCCCGGATGATCGAGTTGCGCCGCGGCTCGCGTCTCGGTCTGAAAGCGTTCCCGTTGGTGCGGTGAGGCAAACTCGCCTGCCAAGATCGCCTTCAAAGCGACGATGCGGCCGAGCCGTCGGTGCCGGGCCCGGTAGACGATCCCCATGCCTCCGCGGCCGATCTCCTCGAGCAAATCGTAATCGGCAAGGCGGCGCAGCGGCGGCCCCTGCGGGTCCTCGCCGGGGCCATCCCGGCGGTCCGTCAGCGTGCCGGTACCCGCTTTCGTCGTTTCTTGGGAACGCGGGCGGATGCGGCGGAGGCAGCGCTCAACCATGTCACCAGCTTCGGGGAATTGCTCCGCATATTCCCTTCCCGATACCTCGGCCCTCCGCAGAGCCCCGTAGACACGTTCCAGTTCAAGCAATTCATGGAGCAGCCTTTCCGTCAGCTGGCTTGACCAATCCCGGGGTACCGCCTCGCCCAGCGAGGGCTTCTCTTGGGCCTGCAGTCGTCTTTCGTAAGCGTCGCAAATCCGGTCGATGCGATCCCAAATTTGTTGCTGATTCTCTGGTACCATCATCCAATTTCCCTAGGCCCGGGGTCGCACGACGGCACCCAACGATGCTCGCGAGGGAGCTTCCGGCGAAGAAGCGGGTTGAGCGCTGGGGCAGGAACCCAGTGTAGCGGGAAAAATGGCGAAGTCGCGACGCGAGCCCTTTCTCGGATTTCTGACAAATCCTGGCGGACCGCGAGATCGCTGTCGCGGCGGGGGGCATCTCCAGCAACCACGAGGTCGCTTTACGTCCGCTCGGGCGTTTCTTCTGCCTCGGCATCCTCGTCGTCGGTCGTGCCGGTGTCCTTGTGTCGTTCTTCCAGCCTTTCCTGCTGACGCTTGACGATGATGAAGTGGTCGCGAGGATCGAAGTCCGGATCGCTCGCCTGGGAAAATACCTGGTCGAAGGCGGAGGTGATCGCGCTGAAACAGGCCATGAAAATCGCCAGGCCGGCGACCATGTAGACCATCACGATCGTCTTGCCGCCGGTTGTCTGCGGCGAGAGATCGCCATAGCCGACCGTCGTGCCGGTCACTTCCAGGAACCAGCCGATGGTGAACAGACTGCGAAATTCCTCTTGGTGGGGACCTTCCACCTGAAACAACGCGAACATCGTAAACAGCACGATCATTACGGCGGCGAGCATCAGGGGACGCAAATTGAAATAGGCGCGATAGAATCCCAACGCCATCAATTGCAAGCCCCGGCTGTAGCGAAAAAACTTCAGCATCCGCAGCAGACGGAGGGTGCGGACCAGGTGCAGGTGCGGCTGCAGGATCGGCAAAAAGCCGAGCCAGAACGGCAGGATCGCCAGCAGGTCGATGACCCCCAACAGGGTCAAGGGATAATACCCGCGTCCCGAGTTGCGAATCCAGCGGAGGAAGTATTCGAGCGTGAAGACCAGGGCCACGATCCGTTCGGACCACAGGAAGAAACCGAAATTCTCGCGGCTGCCGGTGTCGGCGTAGATTTGGCATTCGACTGCCAGCAGGAGGATGCTGTACCAGACCAGCGGTTTGGCAACCCGATCGATCACGTCGACTGCCGACTTCGCAACCTCCTGCGACGACGAAGCCTCCGGCGACGGCTCCGTCGACGGTGCCATGGCAAACCTCCTGGCGCTCGAATCCTAAGAATTTCGCTTCAAATTAAGGGCAAGGTAGCAGCCTGTCCAGGCTGTTGGCCGCGACCGTTGCGACGCTTCCGTCCGTCCCCAGCGGTCCTGCCACGTGAGCAGCCAGTGGGTCGGCCGATAGATTCCCAGCGGCAAGCCGACCAGCAAACAGCCAACCCAGGCCCACGGCGCCATCCACTGCTGTGGCTCGTCTGGATCAAGTCCGTAGACGTAGTTGACGTTATGGGGTTGATTGACGAAGTCCAACGGATCCCCGGGGGCGGGGAGAAACAGGAACGACACCAGAATCAGTCCCCAGGCAAGGACGCTCCAGGAATACAAAGCGCGACGATCGTAACCGAGCCGCCGCACCAGAAAGAGGAGGAACAGCGGCAACCAGAAATGGAAGAACGAAAGGGCTCGTGCGAACCAAGAAATGCCGGAATCGAACATGTAACCGGTCATGCCCGTCACCGGCGTTCCCACCAGACTGCCTAGAAAATCGATTTGCCAGAGGACTTGAGGCAACAGGATTCCGACCGCCGCCATCGAGGCGTACTTGGCTTTCTCGGTCCACACGGCTGCCAGTCCCAGGAACAGGGCGACGTCGCAGAAATAGAGGAAATTGGTCGGGCCGTACTCGCGCCAGTAGTAGAAAACCAGGATCAGCATGAAGGCCGTGTAGCCGACCTTCCAGCTCCAGTGAAGCCGCGGACCGGCGGTGGTTGGCGGCGACGATTCTGAAGGCGACGCGACAGGCGAAGCCAGCGGGTTGGGGGCGAGCGACATCGGTTTCGACTCCGGGGGTGATCACTGCAGCCAATCCGAAGGGAAGGCTACCGTGGGAAGAAGCGGTGGTCAGGTGACTAGATCCCGTCTCGCGAAGAATCTTGCGCGTCAAAGTTGCATCTTTCGGGCGCGGTGGCTGCCAGGGGGGACGCGTACGGTCAAGATTCGATGAAGGGCAGCGGGGACGCCGCGACAGCGCATGCGGAGGCCCTTACAATGCCGCCTTATCGCCTCGTTTCTTCGGGACTTTTTTCAGGTTGCGGCATGCGGCACTTCATCTTTTCGCACAGCTTTCCCTATTCCGCTGCGGAATTCTCTCTGACATTGGTTCTCGGTCTGGCGGTGAGCCACGGAGTGGTCGCCAAGGTTCGAGCTGCCGAGTCGACCTCGTCCGCGGTGCCGATGCCGGAACGCGGGATCTGTGCACACCGCGGAGCCAGTGGAACGTTTCCGGAAAATACGATCCCCGCTTTTCGAGAAGCGATCCGTCTCGGCGTGGCCATGATCGAGTTGGATGTGGCCCTCACCCGCGATGGCCACATCGTCTTGCTGCATGACTTGACGCTCGATCGCACCACGGACGGGACCGGCCCGCTGGCCGAACAGACGCTGGCGGAACTGAAAACATTGGATGCCGGTCGCTGGAAGGCAGAGCGGTTTGCCGGAACGCAGATCCCCACGCTGGAGGAGACGCTAGCGGTGATGCCGCGCAACCTGTGGCTGAACGTCCACCTCAAGGGAAGTGCGGACCTCGCGGAGAAAACCGCCAAGACATTAAAGGCCCAGGACCGGTTGCATCAAGCCTTCCTGGCCTGCGATCGGGCTGCGGCCCAAGCTGCCCAGGCGGTGGTGCCGGAAATCCAAACCTGCAACATGCAGAACCAGGGGAACTCCCTGGAGTACGTCGAGGAAACGATTGCCATGGGAGCCGAGTTCATCCAGCTGTATGGCGGTGAACAGGTTGCCGCAGCGCATGTCGCGATGCTGCGCCAGGCCGGCGTTCGCATCAATTACTTTGGAACGAACGACCCCGAGCGGTTGCGGACGCTGTTCGGCGCAGGCGTGCAATTCCCGTTGGTGGACCAAGTGAACCAGCTCGCTCCGGTCGGCCGGGAGTTGGGGATCTCGCCCCTGCAGCCGATCTATCGCGCTCCGGAGATACTGCCGGGTCTGGAGCGTCCGCTCTCGCAGTTGCTGAAACAGCATGCACTAGACGAAGGGCAAGCGACGCAGGGTTTGGCGCTGAGCCCCGAGCACGCTTACGCCTCCACCGCGAAAGAGATCCTGCGGTTCGATCGCGATTGGCAGCTGCTGGATCGCCGCGAGGTCCTTGTCGACGGCGTTAATCATCTGGGCGCCATTGACTTTCACGCGGGCGCTTTATGGGCAGCGATGTTGCACGGTCCGGAAGGGGGCAAGCATGATCCGACCAAGAATCGCACGGTCGTTGTCAAGATCGACCCGGGCACGCTGCAGGTTCTGGAGAGCTGGGATTTGACGGCTGACATCCGTTGGGCCGATCCAATCTGCTTCGACGGTGAGGCAGTTTGGATCGGAGATCTCAGCGACCTCGGCATTCATCGCTATGTCTTCCGAGACGGGCAGTTGGTGCACAGCGGTGTGCTGCGATACCCCAAGTCGCTGCACTTTAGCCAAGGGCTCCGGGTCGTGGGGGACAAGCTCTACTCGATCCACACGTTTGGCGAGGCGGATGGACTGTTTGAATTCGAATTGCCGACGACGCTGGATGAGACGATCCAGCGACCGACGCGGGTCTGGCAGATCGCGGAAAACGCGATGCACCTGGAGGGCTTTGCTTTTGTTCCCGAACGACCCGACGAAATCTGGCATGCCCAGGGGCGGGAGGTCGACCGCTACCGACTCGCCGAGATCGAAATGTCGCCCCCGACATCGGATCGCCCGCCGCGCTGACCGGCGCGGATGCGGCGTGGGGCACCCGCCCGACGGTAGGAGGGGGCGAGGGATGGCCGCCGTCTCGGCCGCGGCGGGAGCAGGGCCCGCCGACCCAGGACGAGGTCGAACCCGTCCGGGCACAGGCTTAGAGCTTTCCGCATCGTGGGCAGGGGGGCGAAATGCGGAAGGGACGATGGGGTCGGGAGTGTCCGCAGCTGGGGCAGGGTTGGGTTTTCCCGCGCACCGTCTGGTAGACGACATCGAAGATCACGGCCAGGGCAGCCAGGCAGCCAAAGCTTGCTACCAGCCCGGAGAAACCCGCTTGGTCGGCTGCTTGGACGAGGCCGAGGGTCAGCGTTGCTCCCAGCAATCCATACAGGAGCACTCTCAGGCGTGACCAATGCATCGTTTCGCTTCCTGTGGGCGTGTCGTTGATTCCGGCGAGGGTGCATCTTTGCAGTCGCGAAGGTCAGCTCCCGACAATGGCTTGGGCGAGCCGTCTTGCTTCTGCCTCGGAAAACGAACCGTAGATGGTAAAGGTGCCATCGGCTACGATTCCGGTGACGAAGGGGCAGGCGACCACGCGTCCCTCGATCAGGGAGGCAAGGCGGAGCCGCAGCTTCCCGCCCGGAGAGGACATGATCCCCCCGGTCAACCCCGCGCACCGTTGGCGAGCTGCCTCGGTCCATTGGAGGACGATGGCCCAACTGTCGTGAGGACCTTGCAGGACCCCGCTGCTTTGCACGTCCGCGTTGGTGAAGTCCGCTTCCGGAGCAATGAAAAGCGAAGAAGCGCTGGTGGGGACGGACTCGGGAATGTCGATGGCTTGCCAATCGTTTCGTGGTTCCTCGGAC
>CAYNVI010000125.1:0-3649 GCA_964400585.1 uncultured Pirellulaceae bacterium
CCGCGGCTCGCTTCGCCAAGCGACCGCGAGGGCCGCGATGGCGACAAACCCGACCAACGCCCCCAGCAGGCGATGCCCGTGCTCGATCATCAGATCGAAAGGACCGGTGATCCACGATTCCCAAGGGTACAGGAACATGTTGTAGCCATACGTCCCCGGCCAATCGGGAACCGCCATCCCGGCGTCGTACGTCGTGACCAGGCTGCCCACCCAGACCAACGGCCACACCAGACAAACCGTCAGCACTGCCAGGCGGTGAAGCCAGCGACCGGCAGGGGGCGTCGAGCGAGGTTCGGACGAGACGGCGGTCATGTCAGCGGTGGTGCTACGGAGGGAAGGAACGCAGGAGCGTGCCCGAAAACTGTGCCGAATCTGTGGCGGGAAACCCGGTCTGCGGACCCGCCGCACCAGGGTTGCCCACACGTTTTTACGGCGGATTGCTTAGCCTTTGGCACGAGTTAGCCTTTGGGGACGAGCCGTTCGGCGACGATGCTGCCCAGCACCGCTCCGCTGGCCCCGAAGATCGCGCCCCAGAGGACGCCGCTAAGCTGAAGCAGCACCATTAGGCCAATCGCCACCGCCAAGCCGGTCAGCGAGCCGATCGTTCGTGCGGTCTGTGAAGTCACGCGTCTCGCCTGGGTAGGGAAATGAATCAGTCGTCAACGGGCTACCGGATCAGGTTGCCGGCGGGGGAGGCACGACCGCCTTTCGCTCGGCCGCCCCGTCGGCCAACGAGAGGACATAAGCGACCAGATCCCACACATCGCGGGATGTCAAACCGGTCGCACCGGGCTCCTCCAACAACGGCGCCGCAGGCATCGGGGTCCCATCGATCCCGCACACGATCCGTCGATACAACGTCGTCGGATCACTGCCGCCGCGGAAGACTCCCAGTTGTAGGTTCCGCGGCTTGATCTGACGAGGCTTGAACGCGCCCACTTCGCGAAACGGAGCAATCGCCTCGGGATCCCCCGGCGTCAAACCGATTCGCGTTGTCCAGTCTTTGGTCCAGTCGTCGTAATCGAGCACCACCGCCCCGCCGGCACCCGCCGGGCCGTGACAACCGACGCAGTTGGCGATCGGACCGTGGAAGAGGGCTTGACCACGGCGAATCGCCGCCAGCGGCGTCGCCTGGGTCGTCGCGGGATCACCGACGCGCTCTCCCCTGCCCTGCCCCGCCAGCGTGGCGACCTCAAAGGGGACCGAGGGAACCGGTTGCACCCGTTCCTCAGCGCGGGCCCAACGCGCGGCGACCGCTTCCACCTCCGCTTCGATCCAGCTCAACTGCGCGGCAAAAGCCTCCGGCTCTTCTTCCTGCAGCTCCGCGGCAAACAGCCGCTCGGAGGCGGGCAAACGTTCCGCCCCGTAATCGAACTCGCGGGCTGCCATCGCCAACAGCCGCCGTTCCACCTCTCCCCGCACTGACAAGAAAACCAAGTGATCGATCAACGCCTCGCGATCGTCTTTGCTGAGCAGTGCGAACGAGGGCATCGCCGTCCCGGGGATCCCGCGCTGCAACAACGCCCGCAGGTCATCACGCGTCGGTTTGGCACCGCGCGGCGTCGATTTGAATTTGAAGATGCCCATCCGGTAGTCACGCGGATAGGGCTTTTGCATGGCGGCGGCCGGGCCGCGTCCACTGCCCGCCACGCCGTGACAGACGCCGCAATGCTCGCGATACAGCCCGCGGTGGACATCTTGCTGATCGCTGTGCACCGGACCGGCTGCCCGCTGCACTTGTCGCGGATCGACCAGCCTCTCCAGCGCGAGGGGCACGGTCACGGCATCGGGCCGCCCGAAAAACCTCTGCAGGGCCGCTTGGACGTCGGCTTCGGCCGCCTCCATGTCGCTGCCTGTTTCGCGGGCCAAACGCAACGCATAGACGTCGTTCGCAGGAAATTGCGCGACGGGGTCATCGCACCCGGTGAACGCCCCGGCAAAACATCCGGCGACCAGCCAGCAGGCAGCCCAAGACGCTCGAAAATGCAGGAAGGACAGGTTCATGCAAGAAGAACCGAGACGAGGGATGAATCGACAACATCATCAGACCATGAAACGGCAAGAGACGGTAGGGAGTTCCCGCTCGACGAATCGTCGCATGCTCGATCCGGGCACCCGCTGATCGGCCCCGCGGCTACAAAAAAACGGCGGCGAGGAAAACCTCGCCGCCGCTCTTGAGCTTGCCTTCATGAAGGGCCGCAGGCCCCCGCCTTCGCTTGATGGAGCTGTTGCAGGGCCCTTAGCGGCCGAGCTGGTCGGCGGTCAGGGTCACCGTTCCCATGTCGTTCACGCCCGCTTCGACTTCGTATTCGAACTTGTTGCGCGACCAACGTTCGCTCTCCCCGTTGACCTTGACGGTGCTGAGCGCGCCATCGGCGGCTTCCACCCAAATCCGGAACGACAATTCGCCTTCCGGCAGGTCCTTGATCACCAAGTCGCCGTTCTCGTCACTGACGCCGACGTAGGGATGCTCCAGCACCAACACATACGCCTTCATCCAGGGGTGGATGTTGCATTCGACGGGGATCGGGGCCGGTTCGGGCTGCGGGACCTGGACGTTCTTGAAGCTGTTGGCCGGAACCATCAGGTTCGCCGCATCGTTGCGGAGGAAATTCAGGTTGGCGTTGTGACCGACCGGATCGGGGTTGGTGACCTTCAGCGTATCGCCCGCCTGCATGGTGACGATCCGCGGGTCGAACCGGCAGTTTTTGTTGGCCAGCGTGTGGGTGTTGTTGACCGGGTCGACTTCCTCGATGTCGCTGCCGCCGCGTCCGGTGTAGACATAGACGACGACGTTCTTGATCCCTTTGTTCTTCGGGTTGACGATCAACGACTCATCGGTCAGATCGTGCTTACCGCAAAATTGGGCGTCCTTGGTGACATCGATCGCTGGCGGCTGAAAAACCGCGCCATCGTATTCAAAATGAATCTTCAAATCGCCCGCGGTGGCAGCGGTCGTCGTGGCCAAGGCAGCAACGGCGGTAAGCAATGTGCGACGCAGCATGCGCATCGTTCCTTTATTCTCGAGGAAATGATTGGGGGTGTTCGGAGCATCCAACTGTCCGGCTGGTGCCGCGACCGACAACAAACGAACAAGAAACAAAGGCAGCGACCAACGGAGGAGATCCGGGTCGCTGCCTCCAATCAAACTAGCTGGTGTTGGCCGGCATGCCACCCCTTAGGTGGGGGATTTGAAAGGGTGGCAGAAGCTACCGGTCGGTAGGCACTCGTATTGTAGACCGATCAGGAGCGTTTTCCACCCCTTGGAACGCCGCGACGGCGTTTGCTTCCCCTTTCCCGCGGCACCAGCGGCCACGGTCGTTGCCCCCTGCGGGCTCGAAACGGGCGGGCTTGCTGCGGAGAGGTTGGGAAAGGCACGCTCGGCCGGGGAAGTCGCTGCGAATTTCTCGCGGTGGCCCAAGTTCCGATCGCCGTTGGTCTCGCGTACGATAACGGGTCCCTAAGGAAGCGATCCGCTGTGAAGCGATCCGCTCGCTCCGGAACTCGCAGCGGAGCCCCCCGTTCGAGCCTGCGACCGCCCCTCAGGGGCCACCCTCTCCGCAGCCGGAGGGGAGATCGCCAACAGCCCTTCGCTTCGCCCCCGTCTCCAACGGAAGTCGCCAAAAGCCCTTCCGTTCGCCCCCGTCTC
>CAYNVI010000125.1:3749-10282 GCA_964400585.1 uncultured Pirellulaceae bacterium
CAACGGAAGTCGCCAAAAGCCCTTCCGTTCGCCCCCGTCTCCAACGGAAGTCGCCGAACATGCCCTCCTCCGCTCGCCCTCCTGCGGCTGCGCCGTCTGCTTCCGCCCCCTCGTCGGGTCGCACCCCGAAGGTGTTGATCATCGGCAACGGCGGTCGCGAGCACGCGTTGGCTTGGAAGATTGCCGCCAGTCCTCTGGTCGATCAGGTCTACGTCGCCCCCGGCAACGCAGGCACGGCAGAAGAAGCGATCAACGTGCCGATCCCGGTCAGCGACAAACAGGCGCTGGTTCAGTTTGCGCAGGAGCAGGCGATCGATCTGGTGGTCGTCGGACCGGAGGCGCCGTTGGTCGACGGCCTGGTCGACGCGATGCAAGCGGCGGGGGTGCGGGTCTTTGGCCCCTCGGCTGCCGCGGCCGAACTCGAAGGCAGCAAGGTCTTCTGCAAGAACCTGCTGCACACGGCCAATATCCCCACCGCCGATTACCAGACCTTCCGCAGCGCCGCGGACGCCTCCCGGTTCATCAAGGACCGCTTTCCCGAAGCGGACGCCAACGTGCCGATCGTGGTCAAAGCCGACGGGCTGGCCGCCGGCAAAGGGGTCATCGTTTGCGCGCGGCGAGACGAAGCCCTCGACGCGATCCAGCGGATCGCCGGCAAGCGGGAATTCGGTGAAGCCGGCAACGAACTGATCCTGGAGGAACGGCTGGTCGGCCAGGAGGCGAGTGTGTTGGCGATCACCGACGGGACGACGATTTTGACGCTGCCGGCGGCCCAGGACCACAAGCCGGCCCATGATGGCGACCAAGGCCCCAACACCGGTGGAATGGGGGCCTACTGCCCGACCCCGCTGGTCGACGAAGCGATGATCGCCCGCGTCGAAAAAGACATCCTGGTTCCGGTGGTCCACGCCCTGAAACGCTCGCGGAAGCCCTTCCGTGGGGTCCTCTACGCGGGGCTGATGCTGACCTCCGCCGGCCCCAAGGTGCTGGAATTCAACGTCCGTTTCGGCGACCCCGAATGCCAACCGCTGCTGATGCGATTGAACAGCGACTTGGTCGAAATCTTGAACGCCGTCGTCGATGGCCGGCTGGCCGAAATCGAACCTCCCCGTTGGGATCCGCGTCCCAGTATCTGCGTGGTGATGGCCAGTGAGGGGTACCCGGGCGCCTACGAAAAAGGACTCGAGATCAAAGGACTCGAGCGGGCCGGTGCTTTGCAAGACGTCAAGGTCTTCCACGCCGGCACCCAGGCCGACCAAGACCGCGTGCTGACCGACGGCGGCCGCGTCCTGGGTGTCACCGCGGTCGGCAGCAGCATCAGCGCCGCGAAACTGCAGGCCTACCGCGCGGTTCGCGAAATCCGCTGGCCCGGCGCCTGGTGCCGCAAAGACATCAGCGACAAAGCGCTCGCCATGTCGACGCCCTAACCTGCCCAGTCCCTCCCCTGCGACGCCCCCTTTGCCGACCACTGGATCATGACCGCACCGACGTCCCTGTTTCGCCCCAACCTGGCCAAGCTCCGCCCCTACGTCCCCGGCGAGCAACCGCCGGAGGGCGCTTCGAAGATCATCAAGCTGAACACCAACGAGAACCCGTATCCGCCGCCGGACGCGGTGGTCGAGGCGATTCGGGTGGCGGCCGGCTCGGGCCTGCACCGCTATCCCGATCCGATGGCCAACGCATTTCGCCGTCGAGCGGCGGAGGTATTGGGGCTGCCCGGCCCCGACTGGATCCTCGCCGGCAACGGCAGCGACGAGTTGCTGACGATCTTGATCCGGGCGATCGTCGGCGAGGGGCAAGGAATCCGGCTGCCCTCCCCCAGCTATGTGCTCTACCGCACCTTGGCCGACATCCAGGGTGCCCGTTGGGAAGAGGTTCCGTTCCAGCAAGATTGGAGCCTTCCGGAGGCGTTTGCCGCGGCGACCGCAGGTCTCCGGCTCGCCTTCCTCCCCAACCCCAACAGCCCCAGCGGGACGGTCCTCCCTCCCGCCGAGGTCGCGGCGCTCGCCGAGCGGCTCCCCTGCCCACTGGTCGTCGACGAAGCCTACGCCGACTTCGCCGACACGGATTGCCTCGATCTGGTCCGCCACAGCGATAAAGTTTTCGTCACCCGCACGCTCAGCAAAGCCTATTCGCTGGCCGGCCTCCGTTTCGGCTTTGTGATCGCCCAGCCCCATCGCATTGCCGAACTAAGCAAGATCAAAGACAGTTACAACTGCGATACCCTGTCGATCGCTGCCGCCACGACCGCCATCGGCTGCGAAGCGTGGCAGACCGAGAATCGCCGCCGGATCGTGGCGACCCGGCAGCGCCTGGAAACGCGGCTCGGCGAGCTCGGGTTCCAGGTCACCCCGTCCCAGGCCAACTTCGTTTGGTGCCAGCATCCGGAACGCTCGCACCGCAAGATTTACGAAGCCTTGAAAGCGAATCAGGTGCTGATCCGTTACATGGACTATGCCGACTGGGGGGATGGCCTGCGGGTTTCCGTCGGCACCGACGAACAGATCGACGCCGCCCTGCTGCTGCTGGAGCGGATCCTGCCCCAAGCGTAGAGGAACCGAGACCGATGCCGCGCACCGCCGAAATCGAACGCACCACCGGCGAGACCAAGATCCGCTTGTCCCTGAACCTGGATGGCGAGGGCCAAGGGACACGGGAAACCGGCATCGGCTTCTTGGACCACATGCTCGATCTGCTGGCCCGCCATGCCCTGATCGATCTGACGGTCGAGGCCCGCGGCGACCTGCACGTCGACGACCATCACACCACCGAAGACGTGGGCATCTGTTTTGGTCAAGCGCTCCGCCAAGCCCTCGGCAACGGGGCCGGCATCCGGCGGTACGGCCACTGCACGCTGCCGATGGACGAGGTCCTGATGACCGCCGCGGTCGATCTGGGCGGCCGCTACGCCTTTGCCTACCAGGCCCCGATCGGCCGCGATAAGATCGGGACCTTCGACAGCGAATTGGTCGAACATTTTTGGCAAAGCGTCGCCGCGAACGTGCACGGCAATTTCCACCTGCTGATGCACTACGGCAGCAACGCGCACCATATCGCCGAAGCGGTCTTCAAGGCGACCGCGCGGGCCCTCCGCATGGCTGCCGAAGCGGACCCCCGCAGCCAAGCGATCCCCAGCACCAAAGGCGTGCTGTCCAGCTAGCGCTGCTCCGCCGGGCGGATCAGATTGTTGGCGATCAGGCTGTCGACCAACTGGGCATGGTCGCTGGCCACGTCCCGCAGCAGATTGCCGGTGAAGACGACCCCGCGGGTCGGTGCGCCCCGTAAGGCGACGGCCTTGGTTGTCAAGCCGGAGAAGACGTTCCCGCTGATCACCAGATCGCGAGTCCCCTCCAGGACGATCCCGCCGGCCGCCGCATCATCGACCGCCCGGCGGATCGCGCCTGCACCGATGTAACTGTTAGAAAAATTATTGCCCGTCACCGTGATCCGTCCGCTCTCCGGACCGATCTTCAACGCCACCTCGCGGAGGATCGTGAAGGTATTGGCGCTCACCGTGCAGCCATGGGCATCGGGCAGCACCACCCCTTGGCCGTTGTGGGCGATCACGTTGGCGCTGATCGTATCGCCATAGCAATCACGGTCCAAGATCACGGCGGACCCCTGGCATTCCTCGATCATGTTGCCGGAGACGACCGAGCCGTAGGTGTTCTCAATCACCACCCCGTGCCGCAGGTGATCGTCCAGGTTGTTCCCGGACATGCAGAGGTTGTAGCCGTCGCTGCAGCGGACCGCATCCTGGTTTTCTTCAAAGTGGTTGGCCGAGACGACAATGTCGTGGCAACCGAGCAACTGCAGGCCGGCTGCCTGGTTGTAGGTGATCAAGCAATCGTTGATGCGAGGGTCCTCGTAGCAATGGTCGAGGTGAATCCCATCGCCACCGTGTTCGCTGACGGTGACCCCCTGCAGGAAGATTTCGTTGACCCAGAGCGCCTCGATCCCGTGCCCACTTTGCGGATTGCCGGTCAGACGAAAATCGGAAAACTGGACACGCCACCGGTTGATCCGCTGGCCCCCGGTCGCCCCGCGATCGAACGGTTCGGCAGGCAGCAAGGCGATCGCCGCCGCTCCGTCGGTATTGAGGTTATGCAGATGGGTAGAGGGACCAGCCCCCTGAAAATGGACATCGCCGCCGTGGATGCGGAGCGGTTCGGCCAGCTCGTACTTGCCGGGCGGCACGTCGACGATTCCCCCTTCCTCGGGCAAGGCATCGACGGCGGCTTGCAGGCTGGCGAACTGCGCAGCATCGACGGTGAGCGGCTCGGCGGCCGCTGTCCGGGTGGCGGTCGCCAGCAACAGGCAGCCGGCAAAAGAAAGCACGAAGCGGGCGGATGAGGAAGTCGGCATCGAGGAGGGACTCCGGAGCGAAATCGGGCGGGGCAAACCCCACAGACGGGGAACATGCCCCTTATTTCACACCGTCTCCCGCCGCCTCGCAACCTGCGGCCGCTTCTTGGACCACGACCCGGCCTGTGCTCGGAAACGTCCTGGCGGCATCCCCATTGACCACCGCCAGCTCGAGTCGTCCCGACGAACCGATCAAGGCGACCGGCTCGCCCGGTTCCGCTTCGCCATAGGTTCCCACCCAACGAAAGCGGTGATCGGTCAACGAAACCTGGTGCGGCGGTACCGGCACATCGTTGGCCGTCAGATTGGTGATCAGGTTCCCGAAGGAATCGGCAAACAGGATCTCGCCGATCAGCTTGCCGTCCTCCCGCTGCGGACGGGGAAGATCGAGACGTTGCCAATCGTCGACCGGCGTGCCCAGCCGGTCGAGGCGGACGCCGCGGGCCAGGGCGGCGGCCACGGGAGCCATCAGGTCGCGGCCGTGGAACGTGGCACTGACCTGCTTGCCCCAAAACTCCGGTCGATCCAAACGGACCACTTCGCGGAGCTCGAACAGACTGAACAGTCCGTTGTCGGGACCGATCAAATAACCGTGCCGACTGCGGGCGGCGATCACCGGACGCGAGGTCCCCACACCGGGGTCGATGACCGCCACATGGATCGCCTCCTTGGGAAACCACGGCAGGCTGTCCTGCAGGATCAAGGCGGCGGCGACCACCTGCTGCGCAGGCACGGCATGGGTGACGTCGACCAGCCGAACATCGGGGACCTGCGCCAACAACACGCCCTTCATCTGGGCGACATAAGGGCTGGAGATGCCGAAGTCGGTCGTCAGGGTGA
This sequence comes from uncultured Pirellulaceae bacterium, assembly GCA_964400585.1. GTDB lineage: Bacteria > Planctomycetota > Planctomycetia > Pirellulales > Pirellulaceae > CAYNVI01. Next base: position 8,955 of record CAYNVI010000125.1, read on the forward strand.
TCAGCGGCGTTGCGGTCATGACGCCTGAATCATCTGCAGGCAGAGCTCGCGAACCTGTTGCGGATTCGCATTCGGGTTCTTCTTCTTCGCTTGCCCGATCAAGGCGCCGACCGCTTGCTGCTTGCCCGCTTTGACGTCTTCGACAATCTGGGGATTGGCCTCCAGTAGTTCGCGACAAAGCGACTCGATCGCGTCCTCATCGACCGCTTCGATCCCCAGCGCTTCGGTCGCTTCGTCTACCGACACCGGATGCTCCAGCAGGTACTGGAAGACATCGCGGGCGCGGGCGTTATCGAGTTTCCGTTCGGGCACCCGCTTCAGCAACTCGCCGAGCTTGGCGGCGGAAACGGGGAAGGCCTCGAGTTCCCACTCGCGTTCCTTCAGGGTCCGCATCACATCTTGCTGGATCCAGGAACTGGTCCGCTTGGGGTCGCCCGAAATCGCGACCACCGCCTCGAAGTACTCGACCATCGCGCGCCCCTGATTGACCAGCACGTCGGCGTCGTATGCCTTCAATTCATACTGCGTTTGCAAGCGATTACGGGTCGCCGCCGGCAATTCTCCCAAGTTTTCGCGGACGGCTTCGATGCGGGCGGGCGGTAACCGAACCGGCAACAGATCGGGGTCGGGGAAGTACCGGTAATCGGCCGACTCCTCTTTTTCCCGCTGCACAAACGTCTGACCGGCGGCGTCGTTCCAGCCGAAGGTTCGCTTGGGGGTCTCTTCGATCGTCTCCCCGGTATCCTCCCATTCCTGGTACTGCCGCTCGACCTCGTAGGCGATCGCGCGTTCGACCCCGCGGAAGCTGTTCATGTTCTTGATCTCGACGATCGGCGTGGCGATCTTTTTGCCGTCGACGTCAAGGTGCAGGTTGACGTTGGCATCGACCCGCAGACTGCCGTGCTGCATTTCACAATCGGAAACCCCCAGATGGGTCAGCAGCAGTTTCAACTCGCTGAGGTAGCCTTTGGCCTCCTCGGGCGTGCGGATGTCGGGTTGGCTGACGATTTCCAGCAGCGGTGTCCCGCAGCGATTCAGGTCGATCCGCGAATCGCTCCGCCCCGCCTGCTCATCGTGCATGCTCTTGCCAGCGTCTTCCTCCAGATGCGCGCGGACGATTCCGATGTGCCGGACCCGGTCAGGATCGGCCGGGTCGGCGATCTCCAGGTACCCGTCGGCACAGATCGGCATGTCGAACTGGCTGATCTGGTAGCCTTTGGGAAGGTCGGGATAGAAGTACTGTTTCCGATCCCATTTCGTCAGCGGCGGGAGATCGCAGTTCAACGCCAGGCCCGTCTGGATCGCCAGCTCGATCGCCTGTTCATTCA
>CAYNVI010000126.1:0-10216 GCA_964400585.1 uncultured Pirellulaceae bacterium
ACTGGCGAACGCCTTGATGGAGCGGCGCTGGAGCGGCAATGTTCGGGAATTGCGCAACGCGGTTGAGCACGCCTCGGTCGTCGCGCGCGGCCGCGCATTAACCCTCCGCGACTTTCCCTCTCCGCAGTCGCCCGCGGCGGCGGCAGACACCCAGCGGCCTTCCGAAGAGCTGGCCGCCGTCATCGAAGCCTGGGCGACCGAGGCGCTGGAAGCGGGGGAGGACGAGGGGGCGCTGCAAGCGCGATTTGAACGGCTGGTCGAGCCCCCCTTCTTGCGAGCGGTATTGCGTCATACCAAGGGCAATCGCGCCGCGGCTGCCAAGCGGCTCGGAATCGACCGCGGGACGCTCCGCGACCGACTCCGGCAACCGGAGCCGTAAGTAGCACGGGGCGATGGCTGGACCGGATCGCGGCAGACTAGCGGGCTGGGGAAACTTTCCCCGCCGCTGAGGAGATTTCCCGCAGCGCGGGCCACGCGGAGGGCCGGCGAGTGCGCCAGGCCTTGGATTTTACGCTCGTTGGCGACGAACGCCGTCCCGGGCACCGAAGTTGCAAAGGGGGTAGGCCCTGCGTGCAGGCGAACGATGATTTCCGCGAGTTCGACTCGCCGTTGCCTGTCCCCTTTCACTCTTCTTCAAGCAGGAGTCTCTGCGTGCACTCGACGTTCTTCCCCTCCGTGACCGCCCTCTTGATCAGCCTGGCTCCGCTCGCCGCCTCCGCCGAGGTCCCCGCACGCCAGCAAGCGATCGATCGCGGGATCGAATACCTCCGTCAGCGAGGGCAGGCGGACGACGGTTCCTTCAGCGGCCAAAGTGGTCCCGCCGTGACGGGCCTGTGTATTACCGCGATCCTGGAGAACCGACCGGCGGCGGTGAACGATCCGGCCGTTCAAAAAGCTTTGTCCTTCCTGGAAGGCCATCTTCAGGAAGACGGCGGAATCTACTCGCCCGGATCCAAACACCGCAACTACGAGACTTGCATCGCCGTGCAAGCTTTCGAGGCCGCCAATCGGCAAGGCCGCTACGACGAAACGCTCGCCCCTGCCGAAGCCTTCCTGAAAGGATTGCAATGGGACGAAGGCGAGGGAATCGAATCCTCGGACCCGGAATACGGCGGGGCGGGCTACGGGGGCCACCAACGGCCCGACCTGTCGAACACGTCGTTCATGATCGAAGCCTTGCGAGATCTGGGCAACGGCCCCGAAGACGAAGCAATCCAGAAAGCCTTGGTGTTCGTCTCTCGCAGCCAGAATCTCGAGTCGGCTTACAACGACACCGAATTCGCTGCGAGAGTCGATGACGGCGGCTTTTACTACACGCCGGCCGCCGGCGGGCAAAGTCAAGCGGGACAGACCCCCTCGGGGGGCCTCCGCAGTTACGGCTCGATGACCTACGCCGGGCTGAAGAGCATGATCTACGCGGGGCTCGATAAACAGGATCCACGCGTCGCAGCGGCGCTTCGCTTCCTTCGGGACCATTACTCGCTGGAGCAAAATCCGGGGATGGGTCAAGCGGGGCTTTACTATTACTATCAAACGATGGCCAAGGCACTCGCTGCGGCCGAGATCAAGCGGCTGGAAGACGCGGAGGGCGTCCGCCACGATTGGCGGCAGGAATTGGTCGAGACGTTGGCAGCGGCGCAGCAAGCCGACGGTTCCTGGGTCAACGAGGAAAATACGCGGTGGATGGAAGGGGATCCGCAACTGGTCACGGCTTACGCCCTCTTGGCATTGGCCCATTGCGAATAGCCGCGCTCCGTCGCCGGATCGATCTTGACGGGGTGCTTTGCAGCCCAATTCGGAAGTGCGAGATGCGGCGACAGAGTGGACTGCTGGTGCCGTCTCGCCTCCGGAGGTCGCGCGGTCTTTAAGTCGCCGGTTTCAGACCAGTTACGATTCGAAGATGTCCCTCACCCCGATGCTCTCCCCCGCACGTTGGCTGCAAACGAAACGTGCGCAGCCAACATATGGGGGAGAGGAGCAAGAAAACGGCGCGACCTCCCTGCCACAGGGCAAAAGTAGCAGGACGAGAGTAGCAGGGCGAAGGGCCCGCGGAGAGTCTTTAGAATCGGTCTTCCTCCGCCTCGCTGGCGGAAAGCAGCCCGTCGGCATTGCGATCCAGACGTTCGAATGTTTTGCGGCTTCCTGCGAATTCGGCCCAAGATACGTCTCCATCGCGGTTCCGATCGAGTGCGGTAAACCAGACGGGACCTGGGGCCAGCTGCGGAGCAAGCAGGGAACTCGGCCGGCCGCGGCAGATGATCAATCGCACATGCTGCGGCCAACGTCCAGCGAGCCGCTGGTCGTCCTCCCCCGGCGGCAAACGGGCGGCGTCCCGACAGGGCCCTCGGCGTTCGCGAATCGATAGCTGACCATCGCAATTGCGGTCGATCGTCTCAAACAAGCCCGCGGGAAAGTAGAGCACGCGGATCTGCACGGAGCTTTGCTGAAGCACCTCCTGCAGGTCAAGCCATGTCTCCCACTCGCGGTGGAGCAGCTGTCCGTCTTGGTCGGTGTCGACCGTGCCTCGAAGGGTGCGCGGCAGCACGGCAGCAGCCCGAGTCAGTTCCTGAGGCGACAGCCGCTGGTCCTCGTCTTGGTCCGCCTCGGTGAACACGGCCCCAAGCTTCGCGCGGTGACGTTCCCACAGCTGCCCGTGCTGACCACGGTCGGCCCAGGCATCGATCCGCAGACGCTCATGGTCGAGTAGGCAGCACGCCCGGCCCGTCGGAGGCTGATCTGCCCATGCCAGCTCCCCCTCACCCTTTGAAAAATGGATGGTCACGGAATGGCTGGCCAGCCGAGAGCCGCTCTGGAAACCAGCCAGCTGGCCGCGCAGCGGTTCCTTCTGTTCGCTCTCGCCCCGCGCAGTGGGGGTGAGGGGTGGGCCGGATAGGCTCTCCGAGGCAACTGACTCCGCCTCACGAGGTGCGGAATGGATCGGCGGTAGCCTGACCTGGAGGATGTCACGCAGGCGATCATGATTAGCCGTGGAAGGCCACGGGCGGTTCGCGGACGTCGAGGGGTAGGTGATCCCCCGTCGCAGCTCCTGAGGGCTGATCTGCCGGTTGCCATCGAGATCGACCGCACCCAGCGGCGTCTTGGGGAACGCGCGCGCCCCTTCCCACGATGCGGTTTCTGCTTCTTTGTCCAGCTGACGCAGGATCGCTTTCGTCAGCTGTTCGGAAAGGTGACACTGACCTGCCGTCACGACGGCGTGCCCTGCGCCGTGGTGTCGGTAAAAGGCGAACATTTCGGTCACCGATCCTGCCCCGTCGCCATCTGCATCGAGGCTTGCCAAGTCCACTCCTGCGGTGATCGCGGCTGCCACCGGACTTATCGCTTGATTGCGCAGCGCCCAGGGCGTCGGCAGCCAGGCCGCCTCCTGAGGTTCCAATTGCTCGTTGTCGTTGCGGTCGCAAAAAGAAAAGAGTCGGGCGAACGCCTCCTCCCACCGCTGGACGGCAGGAGATCCGTCCACCTGGACTTGAATCGTGATCCGTTGGCTTGGAACCCCTTCGAGCCGAAGCGTCAAGGCTGCATCGGGTTCGGCACCGTGCCCGGGTCCAGCCAGCCCCGCCAACAGCAGGGCGGCCACGCGGAGGACCCTTCGCAGATCAGCGAGCGCCAACCGCCGGCGGATCCGGATGCGCAGCCGCGCAAGGAGGCAAGGCAGGAAGCTGTGCCCGGACCGGGTCATAGCAGCTCCTCGACGGGTGTCGCATCGACCGGGATCACGCGAATGGGGCGGTGGACGTTGGAAACGTTTTGTTCGCGGTATGCGATGCCGGCAATCTCACAGACGGTCGCGATCAGGTCGGGGACGGAAACCGGTCGTTCGTGGACCTCGCTTCCATCATCGCTGGTGCTCCCCAGGACTTTGCCGCCGCCGGTCGGGCCCCCAGCCATCACCGCCGACCAAGCAGCTGGCCAGTGGTCGCGGCCACGGTTGCGATTGATCACCGGTGTCCGCCCGAACTCTCCCTGGCAGACGATCAAGGTCGTGTCGAGCAGCCCCCGCTGACGTAGGTCATCAATCAGTGTCGCGAAGGCATTGTCAAGTGTCTCCGCGTGGCTTCGAACGACTTCGAAGTTATTCCGGTGTGTATCCCAGCCCGGCAGCGTGACCTCGACGAAGGGGACGCCCCGTTCCACCAGGCGCCGGCTCAGCAAACAGCCTTGGCCGAAGCGGTTGCGACCGTAGCGTTCGCGGAGGGCGGACGGTTCCTCCTCCAGGTTGAACGCGGAGTGGGCGGCCGGCCGCATCGTCCGCACCGCCTGCTCGGAGGCTGCCTGCAACGCATCGACCACGCGGCCAGGCCGCACCGCTTGAAAGCGTCGGTCCAAGTTTGCCAATAACCGCAGCCGTTCGCGCTCGGCCTGGTCCGAGACCTCCGGGGGGCGGCTCAGCCCGGGGATCCTCCATACGTCTTGCCCGCTGTCGTATTGCTCGACAATCAACGGGGAATAGCGAGGCGACAGGAAACCGTTCCGTAGCTCGGCGAGGGTTGTCGACGGTGTCACACTGACGAACGACGGCAGCTCCAAGTCTGCAGCGCGACGCTGGTGCGCGACGATGGCGCCGAGTGCTGGAAAGCGGATGGCGCCCTGCGGGGCGTAGCCGGTTCGCAACAGATGCATCGCTCGCCCATGGTCGCCCTCGGGACTGGTCATCGACCGCACGATGTTCAACGCTTCCATTTCGCCGGCAAGCCGCGGCAGGTGTTCACAAATTTGAACCCCTGGAACGGTCGTGGATTGGGGACGAAAAGGTCCTCCGTTGTCGTGGTTGGGTTTCAAATCCCACAAGTCGATGGTGGCCGGTCCACCGGCAAGCCAGAGCATAATAATCGAGGTTTTTCGAGGTGCCGGCTCGGACGCCTGACTGACGAGGGGACCCAGCCAACTGCTCCCCGCCACGGTAGCCAGCCCGGTCGACTTCAAGAGATCGCGGCGACCGCAATGATCGAAATCAAACATCTTCACTCCAGAAATTCGTCGGCAGGAGGTGCACCGATCACAGCGCAGCCTAAATCGCCGGCGGCAAGCAACTCACCGTTCGCACGAGTGATTCCGGCAAGCAGGACGAACAGGTCAAGCTCTTCGCTTAAGAAGCGGACGGCACCGTCGCCCATCAGCACATTGGCGCCGCCGCGGTGGAAGCTATAGATCGCATCATCGTTGGTGCAATTGACCGTACAGCGGCCCGGCCAACGCCGCCCGTCCGGCTGATGGCCATGCCCTTGGATGTAGATCCCCGCGTCGGCCCAAGCTCCAAACCCTCGATCTCCGTACATCGGTTCCGGGTCGCGGTCACGAAATACATACTTGGCCGGAGTCCCGGCCACCTCGGCGAGCAACGTGGTCTGCGAAAGGCCGTCGCGGACCTCGCTGGGATGGCACCATTCAGCCCGCGATAGAATACCTTTGAGATGAGTCTCCCGAGGAAACCAGCCTTCGGCGACGACGCGAGGTGAGACCCGATTGGTCGCCAAATAGTCCAGCACGGCACCGCGGTACGGATGGCGGGTTGCGCCGCTTGCCATCCTGCCGGGGTAGCTGGCCGCGGGGCATTCGAAAAAGGGAACCGTCGTGGCAATCGGTGCTGCATTGATGGGGTCGCACCAATCGACAGAAAAATCATAACGCTCATAAAGTTGCTGCTGGTCGAGTTGTGGCAAGACCTGTGCGGCCCATCCATGACGTTTGGGCACCCGCGTGTTGACCGCGGGAAAGCGGTTGTGCTGTTCGCAATAGCGGATCACGGCCAGGCCGATCCGGCGGAGATGATCGGTGCAGCTGCGCCGCCGTGCCGATGCCTGGGAAGCTTGCAGCACAGGCATCAACAGTGCCAGTCCCACCAGGATGCCGGCAACCAACAGGGCGGCATCGAGCTGCGTGATTCCGGGCCGGCGAGGGGCCCGCCTGGCCCCGTGGCGGCAGATCTCGCCGCCGCGGCAGCCCGGCATCTGCGGACCCCGTTCCGTGCTGCCAGCCAGCACGGCGAGGCTCATCGGGTTATTCATGTCAATGGTTGGTGTTGAATTCGGTGCTGTTGAGGAAAGCCCAAAACACGTTCGCCCAGGCCTGGGAGGGATCGGGATGTGTGCGTACATATGCCTCAGTTTCCACGACTTCCACCGGCGTGGGGTGGCGGGTGTAGCTGGCCAAAAACAGCAGCTCGATCTTTTCGTCGAGACCAAGAAACGGGGCCGTCTGCAACGTGATCAGGAGGGGGCTCTGCTGGGGATTGGTCAGCTCGTTCGTCAGCTCTCCATTCATCAACACCAAGGCTTGGCTGAGCGACCGTTCGGCCTCCGTCGGACGATCGATGAAGAAACGCGCGACGAAGGCTTGCCGATCCTGCGGTTCCACCGAGGTCGGATCCATCCCCGCCGCCGTAAGCAGACTGGCATGTAGCTGCTCTCCGGTCAGGGCACGCACGGGCATCTTGTGAAACGGCAGGCTGGCTGACGGCGGTGGCGTCTCACGCGGAGCGGAGGCTCGCGCGGAGGCCCGATAGGCACGACTGCGCACCATCCCTTCGACCAGCGGCTGGAGACGGTAACCGTCCCGCGCAAACCGCGCGGCCAAGGCGTTCAACAACGCGTTCTGGGGCGACGGCTCCGCCCCGCTCAGATCGTCGAGCGGTTCGACCAGTCCGCTGCCGAAACAGGTAGCCCACAACCGGTTGACCGCGTTCCGCGCAAAGTACGGATTCTTCTCGGCGGTGATCCAACGGGCCAATGCCTCGGGGCCCGCCTGAGCGTCGCGGGACCGCGGAACCTCTAGCGGCTCCCCCTCCGGATACGTGGCCCGAACGACGCGACCGGTTTCTTCGATTTCGATGGTCCAAGGTTCAACCTGCCCGGATGTGGACGGCGCGGGATGCGAAAAGAAGGCAGCCACCTGCCAGAATTCCTCGCGCCGCCAGCGAGAAAACGGATGGTCATGGCATTGCGCGCAGTCAAGGTTGAGCCCCAGGAACGCCCGGGTCGTGTTGGCCGCCAACCGGGCGGGGTTGACGTCGGCCGCTGCGAGGAAAGCCGGTGACCCGAGGGTGGGCTGATCGGAATCAACCGGGACCGCTTGCTCACAGACCGGCACGGTCAATTGTTCGCGCACAAGCTCGTCGTAGCAGGCTCCCTGCTTCAAACGCCGCGTCAACCAAGCCTCGTAGGGTTCGACGAGATGCGCGAATTGGGGGGTATCGGCAGCGGGGATCCAGCTGCGCCGCAGCACGGTCGCTAGATGACGAGCGTGCGCCGGAGAACGCAACAGCTGTCCGACCCGCTTGGTAAACCGTTGCGGTGAAGCATCCGCCAGGAAAGAACGGGTCTCGCTAACCGTGGGGATGCGGCCAATCAGATCGAGCGAGACGCGGCGAAGCAATGTGGCGGGCGGTGCCGTTGACGCCGGGGCCTGTCCCTGACGTCGCCAGCTTTCTTGCAAGGCGTCGTCGATCAAGCGGGCCATCTCTCCAGCGACGGCGTGGTCCGGCCCGGCAGCCTCGGACGGGCGTGGAAGCCCTCCGGATCCGCTGCAAAGCCCCAGGATGGCCAGACAGCCGAACCGACAAATCCCCACCCGCAGCAACGCGACGACGCTCATTGCAGATCCCATGCGGGTAAGGCGTTCGGCGCCGGCTCGATGGTCACCGTCAACGGCGATTTCGACTCGGAATATCGGCCTTTCAAGCGATCCGGACTGGGGCCCCGCGCCTCAGGGTTTTCGGGCCAGAACACGGAGACGCGATAGTTGCCCGCCGGCGCCCCGTCCTCTTGCTCGTAGGTCGTCAGGCGAAAATTGCCCTCACGGTCGACACGCGCGAATGGCTTGTTGCCTTTGGTCATTCCCACATCCCCGGTGGGATGGAAAGCGACATAGGCTCCCTGCGCAGGCGCTCCGGCGACGGTCAGCCGCCCCTCGACAGGATAAACCGGGACTTCCTGGTACGCTTTGTCGGCACAGCCGGTCAGGCTGCAGAGGACGAGACTCACGAACGCGTAACGTTGCACCGGAGGCACGCTCCCCGGCAACCGGCAGGGCCAACTTGGGCGGGACATCGTGGGCGAGACTTGGTGAGAGGGAAGGGATGTCAGATACAGCAGAGCTCGATCGCAGGAGGGGGACTCGTTCGGCACCCTTAAAAGGGCGAATCGAAGACTTCGCCATCGCGACAACGGATCAAGTTGTAAACGATCTGGACCGGGACCGATTCGGCGAGGAATTGGACCGACCCGTCTCCCATCAGCAGATTCGCCCCCGCGGGATGAAACGCATAGATGCTTTCCAGGTTGCTGCAATTAACCGCACAGGGTCCGAATCGGGTCAGACCGTCATGCGTGAAGCCGCTGTAAAAGATGCGTTGTGGTCCCGCCCACATGCCCCACTCGTTGAACCATCCAGGTTTGTCCGCCTCCGGACGCTTCGTCGAACCGGACCAATAGTCCGGTCGTCCCGCCAGCTCGGAAATGCATACGGTATTCGACAGCCCATCCAGTACGTCTCGTGGGCGACCGTTGGCCTGGTGCAACATGCCCGTTCCGGAAGAGGGCGTCATCTGGACAGGATCGAAGAACCCGGACAACGACTGGTAGTCCCCCGACATACTGGAGGTGGGCGGGTTGCCGATATCGTGGATCGTCCCGCCGGTATTATTGGAAATCAAACGCTGACCACCGGGCGTGGAGGGGCAGGCGTAGACCGCCAGCGGTACTTGTGTCGCTGCTTCGTTTTCACGATCCCAGTAGTCGTGCCTGAAATCGTAGGCGTCGTGCACGTTGGTTTGCTCCAGAAAGGGAAGCAGCAGGGCCCCCCAGCCGTGACGCGGTTGGCGCAGCCGGTCGCTGGGAAAGCGTCCGTGCGCCGACACGTAATTGTGAAGGGCCAGCCCAACCTGTTTGAGGTTGTTCTGGCATTGCATCCGGCGAGCAGCCTCTCGGGCGGCCTGGACGGCGGGTAGCAGTAATCCGACCAGGACACCGATGATGGCGATCACAACCAGTAACTCAACCAGAGTGAAACCGTCCTGTTTCTTCTTCGACATGCGTTGCTGCTCACAGAATGGCGTGTGCCGACCGCGAATTCCCTCGCGATTTCGGCTCGTTCAATCGGGCGTTTCCGGGGGAAGCAAGCCCACCGAAGATCCGAGCGGGCCGATATTGCAAGCGACATGCCACTCACGGTATCGATGCGAATCTCCCCGTTTTTCGCCCTCAAGACGCAGCCCAAACGACGGGGCTGCCGAAAAGCTCCGCGTCGGCGAAGAAATATCCCGCACTCGAGACCCGGCCGCGTCCCTTCGTGGCCGGCGATCAGGCTTCGCGTCAGGCAGCCCAGGGAAAATGTCGGTGAATGATCGGGGGCGGGACAGCAGCGCGACCGCAGGTCACCGCGCCGCCGACGCCTTCGCGCTACCGTGAGGCCGTGTCGCGCGGCCGCAGCCTTGGAAGCTCGCTGCGCGGGATCGCGAAGTTTACAATCAGAGGAATGGGGGGCCTTGGTTCCCTTGGCCGTCACCGCCGACAGCCGGAAACCCCCGCGCTGGGCCCCCAGCCTTCCCGGACCTGCTTCGCGCAGTCCCTACTCGGATCGATCCTTCAGGAGACACCATCATGCGACCGATGCTGACTTTACTCACCCTGGCGGCGCTGGCCGTCACCACCTTCCCGAGCCACGCCCAGGACAATGAGGCACCCTCCGCAGAAGGGCAAAAAGTGGTGGTGCATCTATCGCACTTTACCGATGACCTCCATCGCTGTTTTATGGCGTTGAAAGTTGCCGGGATGATGCAGGAGGCCGGCGCGGAAGTGACCCTGTTTCTCGATCTGGAAGGGGTCCGGTTGGCCGAGCGCCGGCACCAGCTTCAATTGACCTGGGGCGGCGACGGTCCCCCGCTGAGCGAACACTACAAGCGCTATACCGAAGCGGGGGGAAAGATCTTGTTGTGTCCGCATTGTGCAAAGTCGGCCAATCTCGGTGACATGGGCCTGAAGCGGCACGCCGAGATCGGAACTCCCCAAGCATTGAGCCGGATGCTGATCGAAGCCGACAAGGTCATCGATTATTGAAGCCTCCTTTTCGCTGCTAAGGAGCGCTGATGTCGTAACAGAAGATGCTGTCTCCTTCGCGTAGGTAGAGGCGACCGTTGGCGATCGCCGGCAATGCCCAGGCCGGTCGATCATCGGTCGCGGGCGTCTCGAAACTGCTGAGCTCG
>CAYNVI010000127.1:0-10187 GCA_964400585.1 uncultured Pirellulaceae bacterium
ACGTGGCTTGATCACGCCGGAAAACCCGGCGCGGGGAAGCTACCCGGAACTCGTCGCGGCGGGTCGCGACCTGCACGAACTACACGCCTTGATGGCCCCCCGTCCGTTCCTCGTTTCCGGCGGCGCCGAAGACCCTCCCAAACGCTGGCAGCCGCTGCAGCGGACAATCGCCGTCAATCGGCTGCTGGGTTATGCCGACCGAGTGGCGATGACCAACCGCCCCGACCATGGCCCCAATCCCGATTCCAATGCCGTGATCGCGGCGTTCTTCACGCACTTCTTAAAACCAGGCGGGGCGCCCTCGGCACCGGATGGCCCTTGAGAGAGCAGGACGCAGATAGCAGGGTCGAAGCCGAGGAACGAGGCTGAGGGGAGGGGCCGATGCAAGGACCACGCGGTCTCGTTCTCGTTACCGTTACCGTCCCTCGCGGCGAACGATGGCTCCGGCGAGACGTTCCAGGTCGGGCAGGTCGTATAGCTCGAGCGCGCCGTGTACCGTACTTTCCAGCTGACGGGTCGGCACCGGCTGGCGCAAGGTCGACGCCCAATCTGGAGGGGTATCACGGAGCGTCACCGAGGCAAACCGACCCGGTTCCAGGGCGGCCGCGTGGAGGGCCACGATCCCCGCCTGCCCGGTGCCAATCAGTTGCACCGCCGGTTCGGCTCCCTCGGAGGACGAGGGGGCAAGCGACGCGGCACTCGCCAACGCGTCCGCCGTCCGGATCCCGACCAGGGATTTCCCCATCAAGTAGCCCAGAAAATAGGTCTTCCAGCGGCCCAGCAGCGGGTCGACCTCCTCGTTGGCGGTTTCTCCCTGACCGCTCAGATCGACCGTTACGACCGTCGGGCCCTCGGCGAGCAGGCGTTCGATAAGGCCCCCCGCTTCGATCCCTCCGCGTTTCCCTTCGTCGTGCAAAGACAACACGACCTGGCCGTTTGGTTCGGGCGGTTGAAAACGAAGGGCCGGCAGGGGCACGCCCGCGGCGGTGCGCAGCAAGAGTTTTTCGATTTGGTATCCGTCGCGGGTGAGGCGGCCGAGCGATTCGATCGTGGCGGGTTTCGGATCGGCGTCCGGATCGAGCCCCAACCGCTGGCGGATCCGGCCCGTTAGCTCCTCCGCAGAAACCGTCTGCCACCGCCGCGCACGCCGTTGTGCCAGCTCCGCTTCATAATCGGCATTTAAATCGAAGACCGAGCGTTCGGAGGGCATCGTCAGCACCTGCCCCGAGGCTGTGCAAATCAGCTGCTCGGGCGGCAGCGTCGCTAATTCGACGGCGGCCACCGGGGCGTCCTGGTCGAGCAGCCAGCGACGCATCCAGTGCGCGATCGTCGCCAGATTCTGCGGTTTCACGCCATGGTTGCCTTCGATCTCCACCAAGTCGATCGCCTCGGGACGCCCGAGCTTGCCGTACACCCGTTTGGCCTGCCGGAAGGTATCCCAGCTCCCCTCGATCGGAAAAAAATCATCGGTGGTCGAACTGATCAGCGTCGGCCGCGGGGCCCGCAACAGCACGTAATCGGGCTGGTCGAGTCCAAAGGCAAGCTGCCCGTAAATGTTCTGTTCGGCGTCCTGCGGTCCGAGCGTTTCGAGCAGTTCGCGAAAGGTCGTCAGGTAACAGGCCGGCGCCGCACAAGCCACCCGCTCGTCGAGCGCCATCACGTAACTGGTCAATGTCCCGCCGCCCGAACAGCCCGTCATCCCGATCCGCTTGGCGTCGATTTCCGGACGGCTCTCCAGGTAGTCGATCGATCGCATCGCGTCCCAGATGCGGTAGCTCGCGGTATTGCGTCCCACCAGGATCGAGCCGACTCCCATCAACGAATGCTCGATCGTGGTTCCCCCAAACCGGGGCTGGCCGGAAGCATCGACGATCTGCGCGCGTTCCCCTTGCCCGATCGGATCGAAACAGATCGCTGCCATCCCCTGCTCGGCCATCATGATGCCGAACCGCTGGTTGTAGTCGGCCGTCTTGGCCGTGCGACTATGCCCGCTGGACACGACGATCCCCGGCACCGGTTGCTCGCTGTCGGGAAGGTACAGGTTGGCCGTGATGTGATGGTTCGGGCGACTGGTGTAGATCACCTTTTCGATCCGATAGCCGTCGGCTTGGATCGTTCCCAGGGTTTGCGGCTGGAGCGGCACCCGCTGCGGAAACCCGCCCAACTGCCGAACCAAGAAGTCGCGCCGTTCCTGCTGATATGCCTGGACCTGCGCGGGCGTCTCCAAGGATTCGTAACGTGCCCGGCGACGATCGAGGGCGGCATCCGCTGCCTGCCGCAGCCGCGCATCCAACTGTGCCTCGGCTTGCTGCTCGGCCGTCAAGCAATCGAGCTCATCGGCCTGCAGGGGAAGCCGACCCAGCGGCAGGGGGTGACCGATAAGCACGATCAGGGACAGCGTTGAAAGCCAGCGCTTCATGGGAAATCCTCTCGGGTGCGCATGCGAATGCGGTTTCAACCAGGGTGACGGCCAGGGCCACCCAGCAGGACCCCCGGTGCTGCGATCGCGGCACCGATGCAGCCCGGTTCCGGCCACCACGGCGGTCAGGCCAACATCTCTTTGATCACGTGACCATGCACATTGGTCAACCGGCGTTCGATGCCATTGTGATAGAACGACAGCCGCTCATGGTCGAGGCCGAGAAGATGCAGGATCGTCGCGTGGAAATCGTAGACGGTCCGGACATTTTCGACCGCGCGGTAACCGAATTCGTCGGTCGCTCCGTAGCTGAAGGGGGCTTTCACGCCAGCCCCGGCCAACCAGGCGGTAAAGCCTTCGGGGTTGTGGTCGCGTCCGCTGGCGCCCGCTTGAAAGGTGGGCATCCGGCCGAACTCGGTACACCAGATGACCAGCGTATCCTTTAACAGACCGCGTTGTTTCAGGTCGCGCAGCAAGGCGGCGGTCGGCTGGTCCATCACCGGTCCATGCTTGCTGTACTGCGTCTCCAACTGTTTGTGTCCGTCCCAGTTGCTGACGCCTTCGCCCCCCGTCTGATACGCGCCGTTGAAAAGCTGCACAAAGCGGACCCCCTTTTCGACCAAGCGGCGGGCGAGGATGCAGTTGCGGGCAAAGGCCGACTTGATCGGATTGCCGGCATCATCGGCGCCGTACATCTGCAAGGTGGCAGCCGTCTCGGTCGAGAGGTCGCTGACCTCCGGCACGGTCAGTTGCATCCGGGCGGCCAGTTGATAGCTGGAGATCCGCGCCGCCAGTTCGCTGTCGCCGGGATACTGTTCCAAATGCCGGCGATTCAATTGCTGCAGGAAATCCCGCGTTCGGCGATCGGTTTCGGGAGCGACCCCGCTCGGTCGCTCGAGGTTCCGCAGCGGCTTGCTGGCGTTGAAATCGGTTCCTTGGAAGGCGGCCGGCAAGAACCCCGGGCCCCAATTGTTGACGCTCGATTGCGGCGTCCCGCGGGGATCGGGAATCGCCACGTAGGAGGGCAGGTTCTGGTTCTCGGTCCCCAAGGCCCAGGTCACCCAGGCCCCCATGCTGGGAAAGCCGTCCAGGGTGAACCCGGTCGACATGAAATTCTCGCCCGGTCCGTGGGTGTTTGTCTTGCCGGTCAGCGAATGGATGAAGCACATTTCATCGGCCAATTCGCCCAATTGCGGCACCAATTCGGAGACCATCTTGCCGCTCTCACCGCGCGGCTTGAACTTCCACGGGCTTTTGGTCAGGTTGCCCTGACCTCCTTGGAACGTGATCAGATCCTCCGCCCCTGGCATCGGTTCTCCATGTCGCCGGATCAGCTCCGGTTTGTAATCGAACGTATCGATCTGGCTGCAGGCCCCCGAACAGAAGATCATCAGCACGTTCTTGGCGCGGGGAGCAAAGTGCGGGGACCGGGAGGCAAAGGGGTGGGCCGGATCGATCTCGGGGCGGAGCGGCCCCGACTCGTTCGCCAACAGACCTTGCTCTTGCAGCAGGCTCGCCAGGGCGATCCCTCCCAGCCCCTGCGCCGTATCCATCAGCAAGCGGCGTCGCGTGAACTGTGACATCGACCGTCCTTTCAAGGAATGAACAAAAATTCGCTGGTGTTCAACATCGCCCGGGCGAAGGGCCGCCAGCCGGTCTGTTCGACAAAGCGGGTGGCCGCCGCGATTTCCTCCGCCGTCGCGGGCCGGGAAAAACAGAGTGCATAGGCCCGCCTGACCCGCTCTGCCGGCGTCGCCGCCTCGGACTCGAGCCGCTCGATGAAAAAGTCCGCTTGCTGCATCACGAAGCGGCTGTTGAGCAGATTCAACGCCTGCAGCGGCGTCGTCGAGCGGCTCCGTTTAGGCGTCACCTGCGATCCATCGGGACAGTCGAACACGCCGAAGACCGCGTCGCGTTCCTGCCGGACCTTGGTCATATAGATCATCCGCCGCCAATCTGCGGGACCGAACTCGGTCTTGGGAAAGTAATGCCGCACGTTCTCTTTTTCGACCTGAAAGGCGCTGAAGCCAGGCCCGCCCGCTGCCAGATCAAGCTTGCCGGTGACCGCCAGGATGCTGTCGCGGATCGCCTCGGCTTCCAGCCGCCGGATCGGAAACCGCCACAGCAACCGCGAACTGGCGTCGACGGTCCGTGCCTGAGGACGCGGACGACTCTCCTGCTGCCAGGCCTCCGACGTCAGGATCAAGCGATGCATCTCCTTCAACGACCAACCGCGTTGCATGAATTCGGCCGCCAGCCAGTCGAGCAACTGCGGGTGGGTCGGCTGCGTGCCGTTGCCCCCGAAATCGCTCGGGGTGTCGACGATCCCTTTGCCAAAGTGAAATTGCCACAACCGATTGACCATCACCCGCGGCGTCAACGGGTTGGCCTCGTCGGCAATCCAACGGGCGATCGCCAGACGTCGTTGCTGCTCGGCCGCATCGGCCGCCAGCTGCAAATCGGTCAAGGAAGCGAGCGCCGCCGGCGCGACCTGCTCACGCGGCGAACCCGGTTCGCCGCGATACAGCCGATGGGTCGGCCCAGGCTGACGGAAGCTGCCGGCGTATGCCTGCGGCGGGGTCGCGAGCAGCTGCCGCCGCGACTGGAGCTGTTGATAACGGGCCAGCTGCCGTTTGCCGCGCTCGATCGCCTCCGGGGCAAGTCCGGCAAAATCGATCGAGGCGGGAACGGTCCCCTCGGCGTCGATCGGCAGCCGATCGGCAGAGCTAGCCACCGCTTGCCAGTCGTCACCATCGAGCGAAACTTCAAATTGATACTCGGTCGCCAACCGGTCCGTGTACTCCCCTTGCCGGTCACGCCCCCAGACGATCCGATCGATCACGGTCGGTTCAGGGAAGGTCAGTTGCGCCCAACCGCCGGAGGCCTCGGCGGCAATCCAACTGTGCGCGTTTCCATACAGGCCGTCATTCAAATGCGACAGCTTGTGCAGCGGATGCACAAAATCGCCCGACGAAGAAGGTGTCGCCCCTGCGCTGGCGAGTCCCACGTTTGCCTCGCCCGCGAAGACTTCCCATTCATCCAAGCAGGGCTGAGCACCCGTGGTGGCATGGATCGTCATCCGGACGAAGCGGGCGGCGACCCGCGGGAAGCTTTCCACATTGCGTCGGGCGTTGATGGCCGGCCGGGCAAACCCCTTCAACGCCTCGCCCAAGGCAGCCAATTCCCGGTCGATCTCCGCCAGTTCCGCCTGCCGTTCGGGCGAGACCGGCAAGGCGCGATCGCCATGTTCGACGCCCGCGAAGACCGCTTGCATGGCGTAGTAATCGGTCTGCGTGATCGGATCGAATTTATGATTGTGACAGCGGGCACAGCCCACGGTCAGTCCCAAAAAAGCGGTCCCCGTGGTGTTGATCATGTCGGCCAGTTCGTCCTGACGCTGCATCAACCGCAACTGCGGATCCTGCCCTTTCACCTGATCGTACGGGCCCGCCACCAGGAAGCCGGTGGCTACGTCCGCACCGACCGCGTCGCCGGCCAACTGTGCGACGATGAAGCGGTCATAAGGGAGGTCCTCGTTCAGCGCATCGATCACCCAATCGCGATAGCGCCAAGCATGCGGGCGTTCTCGGTTTGTCTCGAAGCCGTGGGTTTCGCCAAAGCGAACGAGATCGAGCCAGTGCGCCGCCCAGCGTTCCCCGTAACGAGGACTCTGCAAGACCTGCTCGACCAGCGCCGGCCAGGCGTCGGGGCGACGATCGTGCACGAACCGCTCGACTTGTTCCGGGGTCGGCGGCACCCCGTGCATCACCAGGTAAAGCCGCCGGATCTTCTTCCGCCGCGACGCCGAAGAACTCATCGACAGACCCGCCTCGCGCAGCCTTGCCGCCAAAAAAGCATCGATCGGGTGGGCCTTTCCGACCGCGGGTACGTCGGGACGCACGACCGGCTGGAAGGACCAGTGGTCGATCGTCTCGCCGGCCAACACCTGGGCCGCGGCCTGCCAATCCGCCGGCTGGTCGATCCAACGCCGCAGGATCGCTTGCTCCGCTTCGCTGAGTGGTTCGGCGGCCGGCGGCATCCGTTGGTCGGGATCCTCGCTCGCGATCCGCTCGATCAGGTAGCTTTGCTCGCTGTGGCCCGGCGTGATCACCGCTTCCCCCGAATCGCCTCCGCGGAGCGCTTGGGCGGGGGCATCGAGACGCAATCCCGATTCGGCGAAATCGGCCCCGTGGCATTCCAGGCAGTGCTCCTGCAACAGCGGCAGGACATCGTCGGCAAACGTCACGGCGGCGGGAGGGGGTTCGGCCGGCTCCGCCGCCCCGGTCTCCGCGGACGCGACCGTCCCCATCGCCCCCATCGCCAGAGAGCCCAGCAGCATCGGCAGGCTGCCGGCGGCGCGCGACGCCAGCGACCAGGCGGCGACGCGAGCCCGCCGTGGGAACGACCGACCGAACAATGAACCGAAAGGAGAGTGCGGAGAATGCGGCTGGTATCTCATGTCAGGATCTCCGGAATCAAACGGCCGTGGACGTCGGTCAACCGCCGCTGAATCCCGTTGTGGTAGAAAGTCAGTTGCGTGTGATCGATGCCGAGCAAGTGCAAGGCGGTGGCGTGTAAATCGTAACAGTAGGTCGGGGATTCCACGGCCTGAAACCCCAGTTCGTCGGTCGCGCCATACCCGACGCCGCCGCGGATGCCGCCGCCGGCCAGCCACGTGGTGAAGGCGCCCGCATTGTGATCGCGACCCGCCGCGTGTTTTCCCTGAGCGGCTGGTTGGCGTCCAAATTCGGTCGTCCCCATCACGAGCGTTTCGGCGAGCAGACCCCGCGCCTTGAGGTCCTGGAGGAGGGCCGCAGCGCCGGTATCGAGGACGTGTCCCCAGTAGCCATGGTCGCGGACGACATCTTCGTGCGAATCCCAGTTGGGACGGATCGCTTTGGCCGTCGTATTCTCCGCGCCGCAGTAGATCTGCACAAAGCGGACCCCTTGCTCGACCAGTCGTCGGGCCAACAGGCATTGCCGACCGAAGGGACCGGCCGCTTCGTCATCCAGTCCATAGGCACGGCGGGTCGCCTCCGTCTCCTGCGTCAGGTCGGTCACTTGAGGAGCGCTCAACTGCAGCTTGGCCGCCATCTCGTAGGCGGCGATCCGCGCTTCCAGCTCGCTTTGGTCGCGTCGCTGTTCCAGGTGGCGACGGTTCAGCCACTGAACCAATTCCAGATCGCGACGGTCGGCCTTGCGATCGAGGTCTTGGTAGTGTGGCGGTGGAAAGAGATCGTCGATCGGTTGCACGTCGGGATCTGTCTGCAGGGTGGTCGCCTGATGCACCGCCGGCAGGAACCCGGCGCCCCAGTTGATCATCCCTCCCGGAGGCAGCCCGCGGGGATCGGGCAGGACGACAAAGCCGGGCAGGTTCTCGCTTTCGCTCCCCAGGCCATAGGTCACCCACGACCCCATGCTGGGAAACCCCGGCAGGGTGAACCCCGTATTCATCATGAAACAGCCGGGACCATGCAGCGCCGTCTTGCTGTGCATCGAGTAGATGAAGGCCATGTCGTCGACGCAGCCAGCCAGACGCGGAAAGAGATCGCTGATCCAACGCCCCGATTCGCCATGCTGGCGGAACTTCCAGTAACTCGGCTGGCAATTCCCCGGCTTGGAGGCAAAGAACTGCAGTTTCCCGTCGGGGTCGAACGGCTGGCCGGCGCGGCGGGCCAAGGCAGGCTTGTAGTCAAAGGTATCGACCTGGCTCATCCCCCCCGGGCAAAAGATCTGAATCACTGCCTTGGCACGCGCCGCGATCGCATCGACAGCTCCCCCTTCGGCGGCCTGCGCTCGGGCAGCCTGCGTTCCGGCAGCTTGCGCCTCCTGGTGCAGCAGAGCCCGGGCCGCGAACCAGCCAAAGCCACCGGCGGCATGGCGGAGCAGTGTACGGCGAGAGCCGCGAAGGGCGTCGGTCACAGGCATGCTTGGCGACACGGTGAGGGCTTAATCGAGGTACAGGAACTCATTTGTATTGAATAAGGCTCGGCAGAAATGCATCAGTCCCGCCTGTTCGATGAACGCGCTCGCCGCCTGCCGCTCGGCAGGTTGCGGCGGGCGCGCATAGGCGAGCCAGAAGGCGCGATCGACCTGGCCTTCGAGAGTCTTTGCTTCGCGACGCAAGCGTGCGGCGAAATAGCCCGCCTGTCGCAGCATGAAATCGTTATTGAACAGCGCCAGCGACTGCAGCGCCGTCGTGGTCACGTGACGGCGCGGCGTCAGGTTGGCAGGATCGGGACAGTCGAGCGTCATCAAAAACCGCTGCGGTGTGGTCCGTACGATGAAGCGATAAAGACTTCTTCGCCACAGGGGCGGGCTGTCGGCCGTCTTGTAGGTGTAGATCGGCGCGTAGGCTTCCTGGTAGTCGAAATCGCGGTACCCCGGTCCGTGCATCCGAGCATTCCACTGATCGGTCGTCACCAACACTGCGTCGCGGATCGCTTCCGCTTCCAAACGTCGCGGGTGCATTCGCCACAGCAATCGGTTTTCACTGTCGATCTGCTGGGCCCGCGCCACCGCCGAGGTCGGTGCCACCCGGCTCGCCAGGCGATAGGTTTGCGAGGTGACGATCAACCGGTGGATCCGCTTCAGGCTCCAGTCGGAGCGGATCAGTTCTGCGGCGAGCCAATCGAGCAAGGCGGGATGGCTGGGCGGCTGCCCTCCATAGCCGAAGTCGCTGGGGGTGGCGACCAAGCCTCGCCCGAGATGCCAGTGCCAGAGCCGGTTGACGATCACGCGGGCGGTCAACGGGTTGTCCCGATCGGTGATCCACTCGGCCAAGGCGATCCGCCGCGCGCCCTCGTCCATCTCGACCGGACCGAAGGTGTGCGCCGGCCCGGTCCAGCTGAGCGTGCCCGGACGCACCACGTCGCCGGGGTTCTCCGGGTTCCCGCGGTTCAGCAGGTGGACCGGCGGCGGGCTCTTCGCGACGACGCCGTAGAATTGTGGTGGTTCGCCAAGGCGATCCCGCTCGGCTTCCGCTGCGGCCAACGCCTGCTGCAACGCAGCCAGACGAGCCGCCCGCTCCGTCGCCGCGGGCCGCGTCGAAGGAAACCGCAGTCGCGGGTCCCCGAAGGAGATCTGGTCGTGGGCGTAACCGTCGCCGCCATCGGTTGAGATCAGTGTCAGGAAGCGGACCGTGGCCGGGATCGTCAAATCGATCGGCACCGCATCGTGACGCCCCAAGCGATGCCGCCACTGCGACACCCCATCGAACAGGATGTGCGCTTCGGCGCTCGGGGCGACCGTCTTGCCTCCGTAACCGATCACCGCCGTGAACCGCATCTCCGCGGCGTCTCCTTCACGTTTCCGGATCGCTTCCAGGTCAAACGTGATTCCGGCGTTCGCATGCAGCCCCAACAGAGCATGCCCCGCCGCCTTGAAGTCGGTCTCTCCAAGTTGGGTGGAAAACTGGCTGGCGACCGGGCCATTGCGGATCGCATCCCAAGCTTGCCGGCTGTTTGGCGGGAGATCCGTTGCTTCGATTCCTGTCGAACTGATCGGGGTTGTCCCTTCCGCTGGAACGAAGACGCCATCGATCAGAGGATGCGCGCTCGCCGCAAAGTGTCCCGGCTGCACATTGCCGAGTCCACCGAAGGGGCGCTGTTGCAGCTGGGCGGTCCGCGGATCGAGTCCCCAGCCGAGCGTTCCCGAGCCGAACCCATGTCCGTCTCCGACCAGGTCGGCGAGGTCGAGGGAGCGGCCGTCCAGGTGACCGATCTCGATCTGCAGGCGGGCGATCCGAGCATCGAGCTGTTGCCGCGCG
>CAYNVI010000128.1:0-10177 GCA_964400585.1 uncultured Pirellulaceae bacterium
GCATTCGCCGCTTGCTCCAACGCGGGCATGACCTGGGGGTAGGCCTGAAAGGCCTCGTCCGCCGCGGCCAATTCGTCTGCCGTGAGCTCATCACGTAGGTTGAAGTCTTCGCGATAGAGGATCGGTTCAACTTCGGCATACAGTTTGGCGGCGTCGTCAGCGACGCGGGCCAAGTACGTCGCGGCGTTGTCTTGGGGCGGAACCGGCGCTGGGGCGAGGTCGGCCAGCGAGACCGGATCTCCATCTTCGCGGAGTTGGGTGAGTCGCCGTTCAAGCTGTGCCAGCGACCACCACCGCAGGCCGGCGAAGACGATCAGAAGTATCGCCATCCCCAGGACCGTGAACTTCAAGATTCGTTTCCACATTTTGAGGTTTCCGTAGGGTTAGAGATCGTCTCTCGAGATAGGCGGCCGAATGCGGCAGCGGCGCAGGACCGTCGGGTCTGCTGGTGTGTCGAAAGTGCCAGTGGAGGAAGGCGAGCATCGAGGCTCGGGCCGGGTCGGCGTCGTCGATGGCGAGTATTTGCATCGTCCTTGCGGCTTGCCGCTGTGCCAGGGGCGGCCCGATCAGCGTGGCGATTCGCGCCGGATGGATGCGTAGGTTGACGTACCACAGGCCGGCCGCCATCAACACCGAGACGGCGATGGCTAGGTTGAGCCAGCCATCGAAGTTCGAAGCGCGGTTCGCCTGACACGGGGCGTCGTCCCTCCGCGTCGATTCCCCCGTGGCGAGCTGACTTAGGACCTGCTGTCGCAATTCGGTCGGAACGGCCCGGCGGCGGAGTTGGCTCAGTTGTTGTTCGGCATGGCGATCGCTCATCGTCCGGCTCGCTTGTGATCGAGTTGCACCTCGGACTGGAGGTCGGTTTGCAATTGCCGCAACGCTCGGCGGTACCAAGTCGCGACGGTTCCTTGTGGCTTTTGAAGGACCTGGCCGATTTCAATGAAGGTCAGCTCGCTAAAGAACTTGAGCTCCACCACCTGTCGGAATCTCGGTGGCAATTGATTCAAGGCGTGGGTGACCGCTTCCCGGGTTTCCAGGCCGTTGGGATCGGAGGGCGCGGCGATCTCGTACAGCAGCTCGGCACGGGCGTGTCGGGCCTGGTGTTTCTTTCGCCAGCGGAGCATTTCGTGGTGGGCGATTCGAAAGCAGTACGCCTTCAGATGCTCCACTTCGCCCAATCGGGCACCGGATCGGTGGATCCGCAAAAACGTTTCCTGAAGCAGGTCGGCCGCATCTTCTCGGGTGCCGGTCTGACTCACCAGGTAATGGTACAGGCGCCCAGCAATCCAGTCGTACAGCTCGGCATAGGCGGCCGCCTCTCCTTCGGCCAATCGCCGTTGCAGGTCGTTCATCCGTCTCCCCGATCGTCCCGCGGCGAAATGCTCCCCGTCTTCCCCGTCTCTGCCACTGCTTTCCTCAGGCTCTGGACCAAGGGTGTACCCATTAAGACCTCCGCCGCCGGCCGATTTATTCAGCGACGGTGGGCACGGACCGCGGCGTGGCGAGGAGATGGGGAGCTCGCGGTTGTGGGGGAGTTCGATCTGGTCGTGGCGATCTTTTTGATCGGCCATTCTAAGCCCCAGACGCGCCCGAGATCCGGTCACCACCTCAGTCATCGGATACCCGCTGTGGACGGCTTAGCCGCCATCCGTCTGTGGTTCGCTATCTGGGCGGGTGACACTCGCCCCAAGGCGGTCCTTACGTGGTTGCGGAGTGAATCGACGGCGTCCGGTTGGCTGAACGGCCGACAACCTCGCCTGAGCGGTTTGCCGGCTGCCTCGCTCAAATCTGGGATGCACTCCTTGCGGTTCGCCGTTGCGTAGAATGAGGTGACAGAGGACGGCAGATCGAGATCAAAAAAGCGAGTGGAGCCAATGCTGTTGACGAATGCGGTATGTGCAACGTGGTTCACGTTCCTGGTGTTTGCTGAGCCGGTCGAGCGTGCTCACCAGCTTCGGATCGTTGAAGCATCCCAGGCAGTTCGCGTCGGGATGACGCCCGGGGAGGTGCGTGCGGTGCTCGGCGAACCGAATGTCGTTTACGAAGAGCGTCCCGCTATCATCTTGCTTCTGAAGGGCTACCGGCCCAAGCAGTGGATGTACGGTCCCCGACTGAACCTGGATTACCTAATCGTGCCGGAACTTCCGTTTGCCAACCCCTTGCCGATCAATCTTCGGATTACAGAATACGCTGACGAGGACCTCGTGATCGACTGGTCGCGAAACGAGACCGTGATCGCGGTGAAACGGCCGGAGTTCGCGGTTCCGGAGGAGGCCGACATGATGCTCGAGGCGGTTTACCCGCTGAGCTTCGTCGCTCGTTCGTTTATGTTTGCAGATTTTTCGCCGTGACCGGTAAACGTTCCGGTCCCGCCCAAAAATGCACCCGCTATGCAACTGGATCCCGACATAGCTGCGTTGGTTGCTCAGTGCCATGATACGGAAGGTCCGGGGCGCCGGAGGCCGCTGTTCAGAGAGGTCGCGTTGGCTCTTGAGTCCCGGATGAAATCCGAAGCCTTCACGAAGGAGACGGTGCTCGCTTGCGTGGGCCCACCGGACCTGTTCGACGACCAGGTCTTCGTGGACCGATTCGATCACGAGCAACCCGGCCGAGACAATGACGAATGGTACTTCGACTTCGATGGCGACCGTCTAGCGGGCTCCGGCTACAATGTTCGCGGCATCAATGACCTGTCTCGCCTGAAGGACCGGTCCCAGTTCCCGGAGGCCTCCTGACGAAACAGTCGTCGCACATTTTCGTCGCTCTGCGGCGACTTGCTCTCGTGATCTTGCGGCAACTCAACCAGTCACCACCGTCTTCAGGCACAGAGAACTCGATGATCCTCCACGTCGATATGGATGCGTTCTACGCGTCGGTAGAAGAACGCGAGCGACCTGGGCTGGCTGGCCGTCCGGTGATCGTCGGCGGCACGGCGGAAGGACGTGGCGTTGTGGCTGCAGCCAACTACATCGTCCGCCAATTCGGTGTTCACAGCGCGATGCCGACGGCGACTGCCCTGCGACTCTGTCCCCAAGCGACCGTACTGCCGGTGCGAATGCGGTTCTACGCGGCGATTTCCCAGCAGATCCGCAACGTTTTCGCTCGCTACACGCCCCTGGTCGAACCGCTCTCCTTGGACGAGGCGTTTTTGGACCTCACCGGCACTGAAACGCTTTTCGGTAGTGCTGAACAGGTCGCCGCGCGCATCAAACGCGAGATCAAGAGCGAAACCGGGTTGGTTGCCTCGGTCGGCGTTGCTCCCAACAAATTTCTAGCCAAGATCGCCAGCGACCTGGAGAAGCCGGACGGATTGGTTGTCGTACCCCGAAACCAGATTCAAGAGTTCCTCGATCCACTTCCGGTCGGGCGACTGTGGGGTGTGGGCAAGGTCACTGGAGGCGTATTCGAACGGTTAGGCGTCCACACGATCGGTCAGCTTCGCCACCTATCACCAGCGACCCTGCGGCAACGCTTCGGCTCCCAGGGGGAACACTTCCGGAAGCTGGCTCACGGGATCGATGATCGAGCGGTTGTACCGGATCGGGAGGCGAAGTCGATTTCGCATGAGACGACGTTCGCCATGGACATCTCCGAAACAGACACGCTGCGAGCGTGGCTGTTAGAGCTGACCGAGCAAGTTGCCCGGCGGTTGCGCCGGCAGAAACAGCAAACTCGGACCGTCCAACTCAAGGTGCGGTTCGCCAATTTCCGGACGATTACCCGTTCTAGGACACTCACGTATTCCACCGACGCAACCGACGACATCTGGCAGACAGCGAAAGAATTGCTCTTGGACGCCCTTACGTCAAACCATCTGAACGTACGTCTGCTAGGAGTCGGTGTGAGTGGTTTTGGTGGCAGTCGGCTGATTCAACAGACGCTGTTTGACAAGGAGGAAAAAGACAGTCGGGCGACGCAGCGGCGGCTGGATGCGGTCTCCGATGCAGTACGAGAAAAATTTGGCATCGCAGCGTTGGGCCGAGGAAGTGCTTTAAAATGCCCGGAAACCGACAGGCCTCGGACGCTCGCTCCTGATGATGAAAATCGTCCCGTGGAACCATGAAGCGAGACCCTCACGAAGCCGCTTTCTCGTCGCCTACCCAGTCGTCGTGTCCACGAGGCACGATGCTTGAAACCGGTTCGCCGACGGAGCAGGCGACGGTGCCCTTGACCACAAGCGGAATCAAACCCGCCGCACAGAGGACGGACCCGCAGCATCCTTGAAGTGGGCAACCAATGGTCTATCAAGAACGCATCACGATCCGCACGAGCGGGCACCGCGACATGCACGATTTAACCGAACAAGTCGCCGCCATCGTCGCCGCCAGCGGTGTTCGCACCGGAACGGTGCATGTCTTCAACATTGGCAGTACTGGCGCGATTGGCGCGATCGAATTCGAGCCTGGCCTGCAGGAGGATCTTCCCAAGATGCTCGATCGGCTGCTTCCTCCCAGCCGCAATTACGGGCACGAACTCGCGTGGCACGATGGTAACGGTCATTCCCATTTGCAGGCGACAACGCTTGGTCCCGAGCTCACGGTGCCAGTCGCCGACGGCCGGCCCGTCCTCGGAACCTGGCAACAGATCTTTCATCTGGAATGTGATGTGAAACCGAGAGACCGTGAAATTGTCGTCACCGTTTCCGGTGAATGATCCACGGAAATCAGTTGCGTGACCTCAAGCGATCCCTTGGCAACGCCGGTTGCCAGCCGGTGACTGCGCTCAATGACGAAACGGGGCAGTCGAGATGGTCGAGATCGGCTCGCCCCGGAACGAAGCTGCCATCCGGCATTTGGAAATGAGTCCCTATTTCTGCTATCAGGCGGCAAGTCACGAGTCGGGTGGACGGAGCTTACCCATCGCTCGGATTTTAGCGAAGCAGCGCGATTTCGGCGATGTCCTCCGCGAACGTCGTCTCGTGCGAGAGCGACTTCGCTTGCCGATCGGGAACTACCGGCTGATCGTCACTGCCGTGGGCAAGCCGCCGAAAGTGCTCAACCTGCTGACCGAAATGCCACCGGAGCGACTCCGGCGGCAGATGCCGCAACTGGCCGATCGTCCTGCTCCGGAGCCGCTCAAAGGCACCGCGGGTGGGTCGAGGGCTTACATGCAGCCCACCGGCAGCGGAGAGAGCAATGCTTGGTCCCGCTCCGGCGCCACGACTACCAGGCATCAGGTTTTTCAGGTCGCCGGCGATCTTTGCCAGGAAGTTGTTCGGGGCCAAACCGACCGAACCGACCAGTCCGGTATCGTCGCGAATCTGCTGCCGGACCGTGTAGGTTCCCTCTGCCAGATTCTGGGAATCGTAACCCCCGGCGCTATCGGTAGTGGCCGTGGCCACCACCGAGCCGGTCGACTCGTCGATCAGCTCCATGATCATACCTTCCAGCGGTTGATCACCCTGGCTGCTGTCAAACTATCCGTTATTGGCCAGGTCATCGAAGACCCTTTCCGAGAGGTCGACCAGATTGAGAATATTGAGGCTGACGGTTGCCTCTTGGAGTCATCAGCTCGTTGGTTGTTCGATTGATCGCTTTGACGGGTCCCGCGTCGTCGGATTGGGATTTCGTCAGAGAGTGGATCCACAGCAAGCGGAAGCCGTCGGCGGTGAGCTGCTCTTCGCGAAGCGTCTGGAAGCGATGGCGGAGAACATCATCCTTGTCGTGCACCTCATACAGCAATGTCCAGTGAAGGGTTTCCGGGTGCTCGACGAGCCGCCGCATCATCTCTCGCGGCTCCTTGCGGTTCTTGGGCAGGACCGAGATGAACCGGCCCCCTTCCTGATCGATGTGCGAGAGGTTTTCAGCGCTGGCGAGTTTGCAGTCGGCCACGTAGAGAAAGTCGGGCCGCCCGACGAGCTTGCGCAGCAGGCCCCAGGTGGGGATGTGCGTCTGGTCATCGTGCGTGTTGCCACTATCGGCGATGAAGTAAACCGGCACGGCACCGTCCTCGCTGACGGTGAGGATTTAGAGCAGCTGCTTCAGGTCCGGACGGTGGTCTTTGCTGTGCCCCTGCTCGATCGCTACGGTCGGTTTCCCGCGGCGGACCACCGGTTGCTCGAATTCGTCGTACGCTCCGTAGAGCTTGACGGAGGTCGAGTCGTTGTGCAGTTCGCTCAGGTCCAGCTGGAATTCGCGGACGACGTGCTGCGTGACGTGCATGACCATTTCAGGAATCGAGGCATCGAACAGCCGGTCCAGAGCCCGCCCCACCCGATCATCGTTGAGCGACTTCAGTTGATCTTCACGCAGTCCGAGTCGCTCGGGGGCATAGGCGGCCGCCCACTGGCCGATTCCATAGACGGGTTCGCGGCTGATCAAGATGTTCTTGACCAGTAGCAAGATGGCCGGTGCCGTGTCGACTCGGTGCCGAGCGTCTTCGCCGGGCAAGAATTGGTTGAGCGTCTCGCGGAGTCGGCACCTGGCGATCAGCCGATTGACGATCGGCAGCACGCCGACGGTACAAGAGTGGAGCGTCAGGTCGCCGCCAGACGCTTTGGAAGCGAGTTTGGCAGGGTCGGGCGCTTGGCGTGCGCCGCTTTCCGTCGGTTCATGCCGCAAACTTATGCGGCGCGTGGAGCCGCCGGCAAACTGTCCATGGCGCGTCCTGCGAATCGTAAAAATCACTTACGTCGGCTTCCATTGACGTAAATCGTGCCGGGCTCAACTTACGTCAAATGGCTTTTCTCGTAACCCTTCGTCGTCACCGCCTCGACGCGGAACCAGGCTGGACTGGACACCTTGGCGAGTCGAAGCATCCCGGAGTCCGGCGCTTGCACGGCGGCCGAAATTCAAAGAAACTGGTTTTCAGATGTGCGGAAAAGAAGTTGAAAGCAGGCGTGTGGCGTGAGGATTTCAACGAGCATCGCCCGCACAGCCCGTTAGGCTACCTGACCCCCTCGGAGTTCGCTCGTCGGTGTGCTGCTTCCGCTCCGGTCGCTGCGCTCCAGCAGCACACCGCCCCCCCATACCCATTCCCTAATCCCGACTTTCATAAGCCCCGGTACAGAAAATGGGGGCAGGCCAACCACTCCCTGTTCGCCCACCAAGCACAAAAGACATTCAGCTTAAACTCCACAGCAGCAAGCGCCCGTTCATTCAAACTTTGAGAGGAACCCGGTGTTACCGCGTCACTTCCGAAGCTTTCGCAGCGCTCTTTAGCACTCCGCGTCTTGAGCCCACAGTTGCGAAGCGTCCCAATAATTGTTGAAAGTTGAAAGATGGTCTCCCGGAGGGCAGAATCTGCCCTTCGCAATCCTCGAATTCGTCGGCGGCAACCGACGGGGAGACCATCATGAATGAAGTTAGTCTTTTGCAGGCCCTCGGGCAAGTTTCCGCGTCAGAAAGCGGCCATGTGTTCCGCGAATTCCTTCGGGGACACGTACGGGAGATGATCGGTGAGGTCGTGGCCGCGGAAGTCAGCGAGCTTTGCGGTCCCAAGCATGATCCGGCGAGCAGCGAGCACTACCGGGCAGCGACCAGTCCGGGGCGTGTGCTCTACGAAGGGGAGCGGGAGGAGGTCGTGCGTCCGCGAGTTCGTTCCAAAGCTGCCGACGGCACGAGTCAGGAAGTGGAATTGGCCACGTCGCGCGACACATGGACTGGTCTCGGAATGAACTACGAGCGACGACGGGGGCGTCGTGCTTGCACCGTTGTTCGACTTGGCACCACAATGTGCCGATGTCATTTCGCTTCTTCCGCCGCAAAAAGCTGTTTCCTGGTGTCTCGCTCAACCTGAGCACGTCGGGGGCGTCGCTGTCGTTTGGGCCTCGCGGCGCCAAGGTGACGGTGGGACCGAGGGGCGTCCGAAAGACCGTCGGCGTTCCCGGGACCGGGGCGTATTGGACGGAGCATTCGGGCTACAGGACGCGACGAAACAACGGCCGCCCTCGCAAGGCCACAACGCCTCCGCCGCCTGCTCCCCGAGTTCGCCCGCAGGATCGGCTCTCGCTGGGATTCTTCGATCGGCTATTCAAACCGAAGAACGAGGAGCATTTTGTCGATGGAATGAAGCGGTTCGTCGAGGGCGACACCGCGGCGGCGCTCCGCCACTTTGAACACGCCATCCAACTGGCCGACGCCGCCTTGATGGCGGGGCTGATCTCGCTGAAGCACGAACGTTTCGACGCGGCCGAGCATTTCTTGATGCGGGCTCGCTCGAAGCACTCGTGGCTGGGGCACTATTTTGGCAAGTACGGCGTGCAGGCCACCGTGTCGCTGCCAATCACCGACGAAGTCGCGGCGATCATCGGTGCCGACCAACGAGGCGTTCTACTTGCGCTCGCTGAAGTTCAACAGCACCAAGGGGATCCGAAGAAGGCGATCGCGCACCTCCGCCAGCTTTACCAGCGGGATTCGGATGACGTAGTGGTCCGGCTCGCCTTGGCAGAGTTGCTGGTCGAAGAGAGCGGCAGCAAGCGAAACTGCCAGACGGTGGTTCGCCTGTCCGAGGGGATTGAAAACGATTCCGAGATCCACGGTGGACTGCTTCTCTACAAAGCCAAGGCCCTTCGCCTGTTGGGCCTGCAGACCGGAGCACGCGAGACGCTGACGAACACGCTACGGCGGAAGAAAAACCGCTCGGACGATTTGCTCCACGCGTTGCGGTACGAACGAGCCCTTGTTTACGAACAACTCGGCTGGGACAAACGGTACAGAAAAACCCTGGAAAAGCTCTACGCCGAGTCACCGACGCTGGAGGATGTCGCGGAGCGGTTGGGGCTTTAAAGTAGATCAGTACGAAGTGAAAACCAGTCGTTTGAACAAGCGGGGTTGCCAAGCAGCATGGATGAACCGATTTACTTAAATCATGCTGGGACTAGCTGGCCTACGCCTGCGTGCGTGGAGCATGCGGTGATCGATGCGATGCGGTCGCATCCGCAGCAGTGGCCGCAGCGCTTTGAACGGGCTCATGCGGCGGTGTGTCGATTCTTTGGGGTGGCCGATGCGGAGCAGTTGCTGTTGACGCCGGGCTGCACTTCGTCTCTTGCGACGGCGATTTCGAGCGTCGACTTACCTGCGGGAAGCCGTGTGTTGACCAGCCAGTGGGAACACCACGCGGTGAATGGCCCTTTGCAGAAATTGACCGAGAAAGGCGTCACAGTTGGTTCCATTGCGGTTGGCGCTGGTTCGGCCCGGGAAGGTTCACCGGTGGACTTGATTGCGTTTGAGCGATCGTTGGCGAGCCGCGATGTTGGGCTGGTGGCAGTGACGGCTGCGTGCAACGTGACGGGCGATTTGTTGCCGATCGATCAGATCATTGATCTGTCGCACCGATACGGCGCGATGGTTTTAATTGATGCGGCTCAGGTCGTTGGCTGGTTGGATCTCCATTTGGGCCGGCTTGGCGCGGACATGGTTGCCTTCGGTGGGCACAAGGGCTTGCAGGCTCCGTGGGGCGTCGGTGGGCTCTACGTCGCAAGTTCCGCAAAGTTGAAATGTGCGACGGCTCAATGTGCGATCCCCGACCGAAATGCCGGAGCAACGATCCAGCGATGGGGAAGCCGACCAGGATATTGTGACGTTGGATCGGTTGACCAGTTTTCGCTGGCCGGACTGGAAGCTGCCCTTGATCGGCTTGGCGAAACCACTCGGGTGGATGACTTGGAAGTCGCTTGCGAACAGGTGAGACGCTTGCAAAAAACGCTGTGTCGCAACCCACGTGTGACATTGTTCCGCATGGCGGACGCCAATCGTCGTCTTCCAACGATCGCGTTTACGGTCGATGGAGAAACGAGTGGCGAATCAGCCGAAAGGCTTCGGCAGCATGGTTTGATTGTCGGCAGTGGATTGCAGTGCTCGCCGGCATCGCACGAAGCATTGGGCACGTCGAATACTGGCTTGGTCAGGATCTCAGTCGGCGTGCGGCAACCTGAAAACGAGATCGGGATCGCCAATGAACGGTTGGCCAATCTTGGCGAGTGAACAGGAAATCCGCCCGTTTAAAGGTGATGTGGTGGTCGACCAGAAGCCACAGGCGAAAAAGTACGTCCCGTACTTTACGCAGGTCGAGGTTGCTGTTCGCATGGAAACGCCCAACGTCACCGGCCGCGACCTTCGCGAGGGTGTTGACCGCCTGCGATCGAACGATCTGGTCCCCGACTACCGCGATCGCTATTCGCAATTCAACCCTCACGACCGAATTGTGGACCAATCGCCGGAGCCCGGGGAACTTA
>CAYNVI010000129.1:0-10168 GCA_964400585.1 uncultured Pirellulaceae bacterium
GTGGCCGCCGGGACCCGCCCCGATCCGATCGATTGCGCGCTGCCCACAAAACCGCCCAAGCTGCGGCGATCCGAACCCACGAACTCACTGCGCGCACGGTTCTCGCGGAGGAAGCGTTCATTCCCTTCTAGCGTTCCCACATCTGCCTCCGCTTCTGCCGCCGGGCTCGTCCCCCCACGCCGCTGCAGGGGCTGACCAAGCGTCCGCTCGCCGAACAGCTGGCCCCACGCCGAGCCCTGGCTGCCGAGCATCAGCAGCAGCACCACCGGGACGATCAACGGTCGAGGGAGGAAGGGGGAAAGGCAATTCATGAGTCACTTCCAGTCGCTGCGGAGGCGGGGTTGGTTGCTGCCGGGGGTTCGGCTGACGAGGCCGCGGAGGGAGGTTCGCTGGAGGAGGGCGAGGAAGGCTCCAGCGCCTCCCCAACCGTCTGCCCCAACCGTAACCAGCGGGAAAGCTCGTTGACCGCGATCCGCACCCGCTCCCCTTCGATCGCTTCGACCTGCACCGAATGCAACGGCAGCTGCAATTGTTCTCCTGCCGCGACGATCTGGGTTTTCGCGGGCGAACCGACGGCGAACCAAGCTTCCCGTTCGCCCGCGCGGTCCTGAGTGATCGCCCCCAGACGGATCGCTGCCAAGGAGGCGGAAAAGCCGCGGGCGAAAATGTTCCGCTGGGCCAGCGTTTGAAACGCCTCGCGGGGCGGGTAATGATCGGGGTGACGTTGCCAGTCGGAGAGTTGGGCTTCCCGTGGGCTCGCTTCCAGCGACAAGGTTTCGATCACCAGCGAAAGATCGAGTTCGCTGCCGTTGCCGAGCGGATTCAGCGAATAACTTTGGATCTTGTGAAGTTGTGCCGCGCGTTCGAAGTCATGGAAAAAGTCGACCAATCGCGGCAGCGAGGTCCGCGCGCGGAGGGAGTACCGGATCGTGTGTCCGATGCGCCGTTCCTGGCCGCGATCGAGCCGCCCGCGGAGTTCGATCGGCCGGGGCTCATCGCCATTGACGGAAGCCGATTCCAGCTCGTGGCGGGAGACCAGTTGCAGCAGCCATTCGCGGTACCGCGAACGCGCCAGGTTGGCATCCCAGGGGAGGGCGCGGGCCGCATAGCTGTCGAGTCGGCCGGCCAGCCGCCGCCCTTCGACCTGCTGGGCCTGCAAATCGTTCACCTCCTGCTGCAACGCCTGCAACTGGTTGCCCAATTGATCGCTCGGTTCTTCGATCCAACGACGATAGCCGGCATCGAGGAAATACAAGGTGAACACCAAACCGGCAGCCAGGGCCAGCAGCATCGTACGACGGTTCATGAGCCCTCCTGTTCATCCGTGGCGGGGGTGTCGCCGACCGTGAAGGCGTCGGCGGGGTCGAGCGGTTCTTGTTCGGTCTCGCGGAAGCCGATCCGCGTCTCAAATCGCCACGGATATTCGCTCGCCTGGGTCTGTTCGTTAATCTGCCCGCTCGAGACCGTAAAGCCCGCGTCTCGTAACCGTTCTTCCAGCCTGGCGACCGCTTCGGGATCCTTGACCTGGACCGAAAGGTCAAAGCGTCCGCCTCCCACGGCAGCGGCGGCCGTCATCCGCCGGGCATTGGCCGTCTGCCCATCGGGAAACTGTTGGGAGAGCTGCTGCAGGTGTTCCAGCCAGTCGACCTGGTCTCCCAGCCACTGCTCGACGAAGCGGGTTTCGTCCGCCTTTTCCTGCAGCTTGGCGGCCACCTTTTCAGCTTCGGCCACGTCCTGGCGGTGCTCCGCGACTTCATTCCGCAAGGCTCGCACATCCGCCAGCAGCAAGTAGCCGACGACCGCCAGGGCCCCGACCGCGAGGGCCCCGATCGCCGCCCAGCGATACAGCGGG
Organism: uncultured Pirellulaceae bacterium; assembly: GCA_964400585.1. GTDB lineage: Bacteria > Planctomycetota > Planctomycetia > Pirellulales > Pirellulaceae > CAYNVI01. The sequence goes on from CAYNVI010000129.1 coordinate 1,853, forward strand.
TTCGGCGGTACCGGCGTCTGCTTGGGGGCGAGGATGTCGACATCCAAACGTCCCTGCAGCCGATCTTGCGCGGCGCCCCACAGCACCGGGTCTTCATCGACGGCATCCGACTGGACCGGACCATGCGCTCCGATCAGTTGAGCGGAGAGGGCCGTGGCGAGCCGCTCTTGGGCGAGCTCGCCGCCGAGCGCACTGGCATCGCTGCGGGCCAGCAACAACAGCGACGTCGTCTCTTCTTCGGTCGGCAAGCCCGCCAGCGAAACCGTCCGCCGGATCTCGGTTTCGACTTGCCGGGCCAAGGCTTCGCCGTCGCGGCTGATGGCGCGCACCGAGCGCAGCGTCGCGACTTCTGCCGCTTCCAGGAACATGCATTCGATTTCGCCCGCGTAGCAGGTCATCGCCACCGTCAAGGGAGCCTGCAGCAATCGCTGCGTGCGCAGCACCGCGAGCGGTCCGAGCTGCCGCGGAGAGAGGGCTTCCAATTGAAAACCCGCGTCGCTGGCCCGCCGTTGCCAATCTTCCCGCACGTCTCGGAACATCCAGTAGGCGATCCCGCGAAGGGGGGCCGGTTCCGCCGCTGGCGATTCCGGTTCGCCCGCCTCGCCCGCCCGAGCCTCTTGATCGTCGGGGGCTTCTCCCGAGGCCGTCTGCGTCCCCGCCGATGACGGAGCCTTGGCAGGCCTTGGCTTCAGGAAATCGACGATCACCTCCCGGTCGCTCTCCCCGACCTGCTGCTCGACTTCCATCTGGACCAGTGCCGGAAGCTCCTCGTCGTCGGCCGCGGGGACCTCGAAGCTCGCCATCTCCAGTTCCGCCCGCGGCAGCAGCAGGACCAGACGGCTGGCGGAAACTTCTAGCAAGCGGACCTGTTCGGCCAACTGCGGGAGCAGCTCGCTGGCGGTATCGCGGAGAAAACTGCCCCGCTGCAGCGGTCGCAGCGCGTCGCCGCGGCGGGTCGCCACCAGGAAGTACACGTGGGAACGATCCCACGTGGCGACCACCAGGGGGCCGCGTTTGGAGCGACGCCGCTGGGGAGCGTGCTGCCGCAAGCGGTCAACGGCGGCCGTGAAGTCCATAAACGTCTGTCTCGGGTTTCAAAGGGATGGGCTCTCACGCAGGCGTTCGATCGCAAATCCACGCCCCCAAAGATGCCACTGCTGGAAACCACGGCGGATCGCCGGCCGCTGGCGGCCGTCGAAGGTGACCGTGCATCGGAAGACCGGGCTCAACCGATCGCGGAAGCCGATCACCTGCGCCCGAAAACAATCTCCCCCGACGGTGATCCAGGGGAGCCACTGACGCAGCGTCGCCAACTCGACGACCTCCTCGCGGAGCAACCACGCCACGCTTACCCGGGGCGCCGCCGCGGGAGGGGGACTTTGGCGAGCCTGCACGATTCGCTCGACGGTTTCGCCGGAAATCCCGGGAATCCCCCGGAGCACCTCCGGGGGCGCTTCGTTGATGTCGATCTGGCCGTTGATCACAGGGTTGGGATCGACCGTGAGCTCGTCGACCAACTGATCAAGATAATTCGTCTCCCCAGCAAATGCACGTCGAAAGGGGCTGCGGATCCAAATCGATCTCTCCTCGGCCTCGGGGATCTCCACCATCGCCTCGGCCAGCTCGAGGGGGTTGTCGATCGCGGTGCTCGCCGGAACGTCGAATTCGAGCTGCCGGTCGGTCTCGCTGAGAAGATCGTAGGTCGCATCCTCCGGCGGCGAGGCCTCGTCGGCCGAGACCAAACCGTACTGGCGGGCCAGGATCACAAAATCGGCTTCCGCCGAAGAAAGCACGGCCAGAAGTCGCTGGTGCAAGCCGGTCAGGTCGCTGCCATTGAGAAAGATGCGGGGTTCTCCCCGCCGGTTTTCGTTCCGTTGCCCGCTGTCGAAGGTCAAAAACTGACGCCAGGGGGCGGGCGCGGCTTGCCCGTCCCGCGCGGCGGGGCCGCCGCGCGTCCCAGCCGCCGGCTGGTCACCGGCCCGGGTCCCCAGCGCGATCTCCAGAGGGTCGAGCCGATAATTGTGATCCCAGTCGTCTCCCATCCACAGCCGGGTCAATTGTCGCGGCGACGCCTCGCCGTCGCGGTCGCCTTCCGAGAAACGCGTTTGCAACCCCGGACGTTCGCCGGCGGCGGGAAACGATTGGGCTTGCAGGAACGCCGTCACCAGCCCCGGCGTCGCGCCGGGTAGCTGGGCCAATGTCTCCCGTGCATGCCCCGGATACTGCGCTTCCTGACGCCGCAGCATCGGCACGTTCAACTTCGCCGATTCGTTGCTCCAACCGAATCGCCAGCCGACGGAACTGGCTGGGGAAGCGACCGCCGGATCGTTGGCAGGCGAGACCACCGCAAACGACCAGCCGAAGCTGGCCGCTTCGCCCCCTACACCTCCTGCACCCCCTTCGCCCTCCAGCACGGTGCGAAAGAGGCTCTCCCCCGCCCGCTCGATCCGCTGCTGTCGTTGCATTCGCGAACGTTCGGCCAGCGAGAGCATCGCTTCCAGTCCACTCTCGGCCGCCAAACGGGCCTGGACCCGTTCGGCATGCATCCGACTGACCCGATACGATTCGGCCATCTGGTAGTGGAACCCATAGGCCGCCAAGGCGACCAACATGACCGTCACCATCACCACCACGAGAGCGATCCCCCGCCGCGGTCGCGGCGACGGCGCAGCCCCGCGCGACCCGAGGCGAACCCGGGCGGCCGGTTTACTGGGGGGAACGGTGAGGAACATGCGAGGTACTCGGGAAGGGGTGCGTTTAGATCGGCTCAGCGAGAAGCTCCGCTGGGGCCCAGGCCAGGGACGTGGACCACGATGCGGACATCCCGCGTGGCCGCAGTCGCCTCCGCCGTCGGTTCCATGGAGGCCGCCGGTTCCGAGGGGAGAGGGCCGTTTGCGGACGCCGCCGGGGCGGTGACATCGTACGGTCCCTTGGCCGCCGGGTGATCGAAACGGAGCTCGATCGCCCAAGGGAGTCCCTCCTGCACTCCGCTATCCCATTCCTCTTGCCACGCGGATCCGTCGCTATAGCGAAAACGGGCCGCCATCAGATGGCGGATCACGATCGCTTCTCCGACCCCTGTCGAAGCCGCCTCCGCCTCTTCGGTTCGGTAGAGATCCTCCACGGTGAGCACTTCCTCGGAGGAGGGAGCGTCGTCGCCGCCGGGGCTGGCCGCCAGCGTTCCGAAGGCCGCCGTCAGCGGCGTGACCGAACGCTGCAGGAGATAGCTCGGCTCCCCTCCGGCGGCGGCTGCATCCGGGGTGAGGCGGTACGTGACTCGGACCCGGTCCAGGGGGCTGCGAACCGCCGAGGCAGCACGCCCGCCAGCGGCCTGACGGGTCCCGTCGGTACCTCCTGCGCCCGTGACCGCGCCGGTGAGCACTCGATCGGACGGGGGCGGTGCGGTCACCTGCTCCAACCACGGCAGCGGGTCGACCGAAGGGAGCATCGTGACCTGGAAGCCTTGCGGATCCCCGGCGAATCCGGCAACTGCCGCGGTCGGCCGGGCCGCATCGAAGTCGGCACTTGGGCTGGAGGCTCGCCGTTGCCAGTGGGCGGCATCTTCCTCGAGCAGTTCGCGGACAGCCCGCACGACCTGGATTCGATACGCTTGCTGCCATCCGCGTTGCTCGGCCGTCCGGTACGACCCCAAAATCGACCAAGCGACAGCCAACAACCCTCCCAGCAAGGCCAGCGCGATCATCAGCTCCAGCACCGTGAAGGCGGATCGCAGACGGTTCGGACGGGGTGGATGAGCGGCCATGGGGACCAAGGGGAATCGTTCGGAAACAACCAGCGGTGAACATCAGGGAAGCGGTGGGGAGCTGGCCGAGCCAGCGGCCTGCGAAGCGTCATTACGAGCGTTGGTCTCCTGGGCTTCGCGAACCCAGCGGACCAACCGGCAGGTGGCCCGTTGCTCGCCCGGCCCCCCTCCCCGTTCGCCTACCGGGAAGACTTCCACAATCAGGCGAACCAGCGGAGAGGCGGAGCCGCTGGCTGCGGGGCCAGCGGCCTCGCCAGCCGAGGCGCTGCCGACCGAGCGTTCGCGTCGAACTCGATAAGCCCAGCGGGCATCCTGTTCGAACGTTCCTTCCTGGTCGACCGCGTCCGGCATGGCCAACGTCTCGGCCAACACCGACTGCGCCAGCTGCAACGCGGTCGCTTGCTCTTCGGCGCGTCGGCCGAAGAGACTTCCCTGGCCGATCAAGGTAAACAGGGCGGCCCCACTTCCCGCCAGGATTGCCGTGGCGACGATCATTTCCATCAAAGAAAAGCCGCGGCGTGGCGTACGCCGTCGGACGGAGCGTTTGTCCCCAGACCGGTCCAGTGGCAGCGCCGCGATTCCCTTTCGCCCCCGGCAGCAGGGAAAAGCGCGAGGGTGAGGGCTGTCGGTGATACATAAGTCGGCCTTGCCGACTCGTACCCCCTCCCCCCCGTAAGAAACGACCTCCGTTGGCTTTCTATCTGGCGAGATGTTGCGGTCGTGTCTCAGGGGGGAGAGGGCTGGGGTGAGGGGGATCATAGGAGGGGTAATGGCTGATGGAGGAGTTGGCATTTCATCAACGTTTTCCTGAAAACAATACGTCCTCTGGTCACGCAGCGCCGACCTCCGGCGCGCCCCGTCACCCTCTCCCCCCTGCCCTGGTTCATTGGAAAGCAGACGAAGTGGCTCCGCCGGCCGCCGTCTCTCGCGGTGTCGCACTGGTCAATCGTTCCAGCCGCGTCATCCCCGTCACGGCATCGAGTTCCAGCATCAGCCGCGTCCCTACCAGGGTATCCCGCAAGATGATCTGGCAGTTGCGGGTTCGCCCCGAAGGTAAAAAGGGAAGATACCATTGGCCTGAAGCTGGCGGCGCCTCCGCTCCCACCGGACCGGCAGCGGCGCGGGTCGGGGGCGGCGGCGAAGGGCTGGCGGCGTCGGTTGCCGCCGGCTCGGCACCACCTGCCGTCTCGTCCTCTCCTCCGGCGATTCCTGACGCCGAAGACGACGCACGTCCCCAGCGAACCGCTTCGACAACGACCTCGTGGGGCAAGACCAACGAACGCTGAAGAGGCGACGTTCTCCCGGAGGCCGCTTGCCTGGCGGGCTGCTGGGTGGTCGTCCGGGATTCGCCGGCGGATGTCGCTTCCGCAAAGCCCGCCGGCTGCTGGACCGAACTGGCAGGAGCCCCGCCGGCGTCCGTTCCTCCGGCTGACTCATCCGCCAACAGCACGCTCCAGTCTCCCCACGCGACCCGCGTCTCGCCGGCGACCAGCCGGAGAAACAGAGGTTCACCGCGGAGGGCAGCCGCTTGCCGGCAATCGGTGATCGCCTCGCGTAATCGGTTAGCGGCCTGGTGAGCCTCGGTTTCGGCGAGCGGACGGGTCAATCGCGGGAAGGTCAGGGCGGCAACCCCGACCATGATCCCCAGGACGATCATCAACTCCAACAGCGAGAAGCCACGCCGGGGGCCGCCGGGCCGAGCGGACCGAGCGGCTATCCGGAACATCGACAGCTGCCCGCGTCGCGGCTCCGCTGGTGCTGCGACGCGCCGCGAGGAAGCCCAGCGGGGGAGGGGGGGACCGATGGAAAAGTGCGCAGGGGGGCAAGCGACGGGATTGGTGGCAAGCCGATTTTGTGACGCCGAGTGAGCCTCGGCTTGACCCCTCCCCCTAGCCCCCTGCCCCAGCCCATTCGCGATCACGTTGTCCATGACGGCAATGTGTTTCGTGCGAACGGATTGGGGGAGGGGGGACTTACAAAGGCTTCGCCTGGTGGAAAACGTCGGGCAAAAGCGAGCTTTCCACAAAACATATTCCTCAGGCCAGGAGCGAGCAGCGCGGAGCGGCATTTAGACTTCGGAGGTCGACGTCTCACCGCCGGCCGAGCCGTCCTGCCCGGACGCCTCGCCCTCGGCGGAGCGGTTGGCGATGTCGTCGTCGGTCCCCAGTTGGCCGTCGGGACCGGGAGACACGATCCGCGGGAAGTCGACTTGGCCCTGGCTCCCGCTCCCTTCCGAGACGGCGTACTCGTACTCGAATTCGTTCCCCCACGGATCGAGCGGCAATTCATTGCCATCGATGTAAGGGCCCGCCCACTTGCGTGCCAACCGTTCGTCTTCGGGGGGATTCAGCATCACCTCCAATCCTTCCTCGGTCGGCGGGAACGTCTTCATATCGACGACGTACATTTTCAGGGCGGAGCTGAGATTGCCGATCTGGGCTTGGGCGGTCCGGATGTCGGCTTTCTTTTGGGTGCCGAGCAGGCGAGGGCCCACGATAGCCATCAATCCGACCAAGATGATCAACACGATCATCAGTTCCAGAAGCGTCAAACCTGAACGAGCAGGACGCCGTTGCCGGGTACGTAAACGTTGCATGGGGGACTCCTTAACTAACCGTAGAATTCAAATCGAAGACAGGCAACAGCACGCCCACGATCACGAACATCACCATGCTGCCGATCAGGACCAGCATCAACGGTTCGATCATGCGCACTATCACCTCGAGACGCCGCTCGATCTGTTGATCGATGCGGTCGGAAATTTTGACGAGGATTTCGTCGAGGGTGTTCGCTTCCTCCGCGATCCGGATCATCGCCATCACCTGCGGGGGAATCAGGCCGCTGGCCGCCAGCGGCTTGGCCAGGGTGTCGCCCGTGGTGATGTTCTCCGCGGATTCGAGCATCACCTGCTGCAGCAACCGGTTGCCGGTCGATTCGCTGCTGATGTGCAGCGACTTGAGCAGCGGGACGCCGTTGCGGAGCAAGGTGCCGAGCACCCGGCAAGCACGGGAGACCGCGGCATCGTGGAAGATGCCGCCCAGCAGGGGCAATTTCAATTTCCAGCGGTCCCACAGCAACCGCCCGCGATCGGATCGCAAAAAGCGGCGGAGACCGACCACGCCGCCCGCGACCGGCAGCGGCAACAGCCAACCGAATCGCATCAAGGTGTCGCTGATCTCCAACAGCAAAATGGTCACCAAGGGCAACCCGCTTCCCGATTGCTCCAGGCGGTCGAAGAAGGGTTGAAATTTGGGGACCAAAAACACGATCATCAGCGAGGTGATCAAGGTTCCGACGATCCCCAAGATCAACGGGTAGGTCAGCGCTCCGACAATCTTGGCCCGCATCTCGTCCTGTTTCCGAAGAAAATTGGCGGTTCGCTGCAACGCTTCTTCGAGGAAGGCCCCCTCCTGGCCCGCCCGGACCATCGACACCGTCAGCTCGGAAAAGATCCGCGATTCGGCCGCCATCGCCTCATCGAGGTTCGACCCTTCGGCCACCGCGTCATGGATCCGCTGCATCGCCGCTTGCAGTCGCGGATGGACCGAGACATCGGCCAGGATCGACAACGATTCCAACATCGGAACGCCGTTGTTCAGCAGATCGGCCAGCTGGGTGCAGAGGTCGGCGATCTGTTCTTTCTTCACGCGGGAGGGGAGTTGTAGGTTCAGCCCCGCCCCGCCCGCTGCGGCTGCCTCGGTGATATTGACCGGAAACAGTTTCCGTTGCCGCAACCGCTGCATCGCGTCCCGGCGCGAACCGGCTTCGATCACCCCTTCGTGGCGTTGGCCGCTGGTGGTTTTGGCGACATAGGCAAAATCAGGCATCGGTGGCGGTCATCCTCCTAATCGGCTTTGGTCACCCGGATCACTTCTTCGACCGTGGTGACGCCGGTGAGGGCCTTGTCCCAACCATCGTCCCGCAGCGTTCGCATCCCCGCCTTCATCGCCGCATCCTTGATCTCATTGGAGGCGGCCCGCTGCGTCGCCAGGTCTTTGACGTGCTGGTTACTGACCAACAGTTCGTAGATGCCCATCCGGCCGCGATAGCCGGTCCCGCGACATTGCTCGCAGCCTTCCGGCTGCCAGAGCGGCCCTTCCAGACGCGCGAAGGGAAAATCGTCCGGGAGATCGCTTTGCTGGGGATCGTACGGTTTACAACAGTGCGGGCAGAGCCGGCGGACAAGCCGTTGCGCCATCACCCCTTCGACCGTGCTGGCTACCAGGAAAGGTTCGACCCCCATGTCACACAGCCGCATGTAAGCGCCGGCCGCATCATTGGTGTGCAGCGTGCTGAATACCAAGTGCCCGGTCAGCGACGCCTGGGTGGCATTCACCGCCGTCTCCAGGTCGCGGATCTCCCCGACCAGCACCACGTCTGGGTCGTGACGGAGGATCGCCCGCAAGCAGGCGGCGAACGTCAAACCGACCTTCTGTTGCACCTGGATCTGGTTGATCCCGTCCAGCTGATACTCGATCGGGTCTTCGGTGGTGATGATCTTGGTGTCTTCGGATTTGATCTCGTTCAGCGAACTGTAAAGGGTCGTTGTTTTG
>CAYNVI010000130.1:0-4270 GCA_964400585.1 uncultured Pirellulaceae bacterium
CAATCGCCTGATCGGCCGTTGGGGAGGATCATGAGCCGCCCCACCGATTCGCTCGCCGAACCGCTCGCATCGAAGGGCCCCCTCGCGACGCCGGCTGGCAGCTCCCCGTCTGGGGCGGCGGCCACGCCCGCTGCCCCCGGTCGGCTCGCTCGCTTGAACCGGATCATGGGCATGATCCGGTTCAGTCACACGATTTTCGCCCTCCCCTTCGCCGTCTTGGCCGCCGTATTGGCGATCCGCGTGCCCTTGCCCGACGGCACGATGCTGACGCTGCGGATGCGCGAGCTGGTCGGCATCCTGCTGTGCATGATCTTTGCCCGCAGTGCCGCGATGGCGTTCAACCGCCTCGTCGACCATCGCCTCGACGCGGCCAACCCGCGGACGGCAAGCCGGCACCTCCCGGCGGGGCTCCTCGGCCGCGGCGAAGTGTGGGGATTCACGATCGCCTGTGGGCTCGGGTTCGTCGCCGCGACCCTTTGTTTTTTGCCGAATTGGCTGCCGCTGGCCGCCTCTTTGCCGGTCCTCGCTTTTTTACTCGGCTACAGCGTCGCCAAACGGTTCACCTGGGCGGCCCATTTCTGGTTGGGGGTAGCCCTCAGTTTGGCGCCGCTCTGCGTGTGGGTCGCCTTGCGCGGCCAAGCCGTGTTGGCGTCGCCGGTCGATGCCCTCCCCGGCTTGCTCTTGGCGGCGGCCGTCGCCAGCTGGGTGGCGGGATTCGACATCATCTACGCCTGCCAGGACGAAGCCTTCGATCGGGCGGCGGGACTCCACAGCATCCCGGCCCGGTTGGGAACCGTCGGGGCCCTCCGCCTGGCGGCTGGCTGTCATGCCGTGATGGTCGGGATGTTGGGGCTGCTGCCGTGGACCGCCGCGCTCGGGTTGGGGGCGTTCTACTGGCGCGCGATCGCCTTGATCGCCTTGCTGCTGGTCTATGAACACCGCCTGGTCCGCCCTGACGACCTGCAACGGGTCAACGTCGCCTTTTTCCACGTCAACGCCGTGATCAGCCTCTGGCTGCTGGCCGCTGCCTCGCTCGACGCCTGGTGGATCGGATCATGAGGGCCCGCTCGTCCGCTCCGTTGCCTGCACACCCGCTCGGCGGTTACTCTGGTGTCCCCTGGGCGGCGACCTCCGGTCCGCCTCCCTCTGTTTACCCGTCCCAAAACGACACCAGGTGAAACCACCGATGACGCCTACGGAACGCGCCGCCCGGATGCGAGAGATTCGAGCCAAGGTCGAAGCGGAAGCGCGGCTGACGATGGAAGATGGGTTGTTTTTGTACGAACCGGATGTCCCCCTGCAGGAAGTTGGCCAGTTAGCCAACCTGGTCCGCGAACGGAAGAATGGGAACGTCGGTTACTTCAACATCAACACCCATCTGAACCCGACCAACGTCTGCGTCTACCGCTGCCGCTTTTGCGCCTTTCGCTCCGACTTGCGCAACCCGAAAGGGTATGCGATGAGCGACGAGCAGATTCTCGCCCGCGGTCAGGAAGCGACCGAGAACGGCTGCACCGAGATGCATATCGTCGGCGGGCTCCACCATCAGCGTCCCTACGAATGGTACCGCAACGTCATTTCGTTGTTGAAGGAGCACTACCCGCAGATCCACCTCAAGGGCTGGACGGCGGTCGAGATCAATTGGTTTGAGTTCCAGACCAAGCAGAGCGTTCGCTGGGTCTTGGAAGATCAAAAGGCGGCCGGCCTCGGCAGCATGCCCGGCGGCGGCGCCGAAATCTTCCACCCTGAAGTGCGAGATCAGTTGTGCGAGCACAAAGCGAACACGCACGCTTGGCTTGACATTCACCGGACCGCTCACGAGGTAGGCTTACGGACCAACTGCACGATGCTGTACGGCCACGTCGAACAGGCGTACCATCGCATCGACCACTTGCTGCGTCTGCGTGAGTTGCAAGACCAGACCGGAGGGTTTCAGGTGTTTATCCCGCTGGCCTTCCACCCGGAAAACACGAAGCTTGACCATCTCAAGAAACCGTCGGCCTTGATGGACCTGCGGACGATGGCGATCAGCCGGCTGATGCTCGATAACGTCCAGCACATCAAGGCGTACTGGATCATGCTCGGTCTGGGGACCGCGCAAACCGCGCTCAGCTACGGGGCCGATGACATCGACGGGACGGTGCGGCACGAATTGATCTACCACGACGCCGGGGCGACAACTCCCGAAAGCCTCTCGGTTGATCAGATCAAGCAACTGATCAGCGAAGCGGGCCGCGAGCCGATCGAACGCGATACAACCTACCATCGGGTCCATCGTGATCCGAGCGACTTTACCCAGTGGCACCGCGGGGAATCAGTCGATAGCGAGGTCCGCCCGTCGCTCGCGACCGCGGCTCGATAAGGCTTCATAGCGGCGCTGGCGGGAAAGAAGGCGATCAACCCGCCGGAGGTTCGCTGGCTTCGTGCCGCTCCGCTCCGGCCGCCCCCGGCAGTGGGATCGAGCCTAGCTGGACCACGCCATTTTTCGTGAGCGGATGGGGCGCTAGCTCCCGGCCTTTCCGCGACGGGCCGGCGGCTAGCGCCGAAACCGCTCAAATGACCGATACGCACCGTGCAACACGGGATTTAGATCGAAAAGTGGCGCTGTCCAGCTAGTTCTCGTACTCGACGAGTTGCAGATCTTCGTGCTCGGCGACGATCTCGTCGATCACGTCAAAACCGATGCTGGTGTTGGCGACGTTCAACCACCGCAGCTTCGGCAGCGTTGCCAGCTGCCGGAAACTGTCGTCGGTCAACAGCGTGCCGGCCACGTTCAAACGACTCAGGTTTTGATAATTCATCAGGGCGGGCAGCGATTCGTCGGTGATCGCCGTCGCCTTCAGGTTCAGCTCGGTCAGTCCTTCGAGATCGGTCCATGCCGCCATCGCCGCATCATCCGTCTTGGTTTCCCAGAGCCCGAGGTAGGTCAGGTTCCGGAGCTCACCGAGCAGCTTAAGACCCTCGGGCGTAACCAAGCGGCATTCGCTGAGATCGAGGTAACTGACGTTCGGCAGGCCGCCGATGACTTCCAGGCCTTGATCATCGATCGAGGTGGCGCGGAGTTCCAAACGCTGAAGATTCTGGAGCGTGGCCAGATGGGCAAACCCTTTCCCCGTCACATCGCAATCGCGGATCCGCAAGCGTTCCAGTTTCTCCAGGTTGGCGACCACCGGCATCGCTTCGTCGGTGATCTTCGTCGAATCCATTTGGATCGATGTCAGGGTGGGCATCTCGCCGAAGACACGGAGCGATTGGTTGCTGATCGAGGTACAGTAATTGACGTTGATCGATTTCAGCGGCAAGTCGGCCAGTTTGGCGATCCCCGCGTCGGTCACCTTCGACTTTTCCAGCTGGATGTCGGCGAGCGTCCCGATCTTTGCCAGGTGGTCCATCCCGGCATCCCCGATATTGCTATTCCGCAGGTCGATGGCGCGGAGCTTTGGCAAGCTGGTCAATTCAGCCAGCCCTGCGTTGGTCACCCCGGTGCGACGCAGGAACAGCGCCTCGAGTTCTTTCAGCTGGCCCACCGCTTCAAGCGTCTCATCGCCGATCGCCGTATCGGTCAGGTAGAGCCGTCGCAACCCGGTCAGCTCCTCCAAGACCTCCATCCCTTGGTCGGTGATCCCCGGCCCGGAGAAGGTCGCAATCGTGACGTTGTTCAGGCCCTCTAGATCGGCCAACGATGCGGAGATGTCGGTGTCGCTCGCCACCGTGAATTCGCTCACGCCCCCGCCGTCATCTTTCACCAGTTGGAAGCCAGCCGCTTCCAAGGCTTGGACCGCTTCGGCGTCATCCGGCGTCGGTTCGGCCGGTTCCGCCTCCGCGGGCGTCGACTCGGCCGGTTCGGGGGACGCCTCAGGGCGACACCCGACGAAGCTACCGAGCATACCAAGGGTCACCGTTCCAACAAACGCAGCGAGAAACAGCTGACGGATCATGGGCAAAACGCAGTCCAGGAGAGGGAAACAGGAGCAAAGGATGCCGTCCGCGAACCGGCTCGCGGCGATCCGATTAGCCTAGACGTTTCCTCCCGCATCCGCAACGAACAGCCAGCAGGAGGCCTCGACGCCCGCCGCTCGGCCGGGGCGAGAATCGCTCACGGCTGATTGTTTCCCCCAAAACCGCTTGTTAAGGTAGAGAACTTCCGAAAACCTCGCCGCCCGACCTCGGTACAGCTGAGACAGTCTTCGGTACAGCCGGGATCGTTCAGTAAAACTGGGTTAGCTCAGGAAAACTGGATCGGCTCAGGGAAACTGGGTTAGCTCAGTCA